>NZ_LDUK01000013.1:0-104695 GCF_001043575.1 Bacillus sp. LK2 | reverse complement strand
AAAGACCAACTATGAAATGTCAAGCGTGAAATACAATATAAATGAAGAGTGGTTACCCTAAAAAAGGGTAACTTAAATAAACCTTGAGAAGTCTCAAAAAATAAAAAAGTTATCTCTGGACTGGGAATGGAGGGATTTTATAGGGTTTATTACTCTTTAGAATGGCATAGACAATATAACACAACTTCCTAGCTACAGCTCCTATACAAACATAATAGTGTTTTCCTTGATTTCGTTTCTTTTCATAAAAAGCTTTTAATACAGGGTCATGTTTATAAGCAGTAATAGCCGCTTGAAATAATGCTCTACGTAGATGGGAGGAGCCACGTTTGGACATAGACATACCAGTTGATTCGTATTGACCTGATTGAGAAATAGTGGCATCAATACCGGCATAAGCCACAAGTTTAGAAGGCTTGTCAAAGCGGCCTATATCCCCAATCTCGCTTAATATAGTGGCACCTAATATAGGACCAATACCCGGAATAGTAGTGATTGGCGTATCTAAGTCACTTAATAGTTGAGACATTTGATTCTCACATTCTCTCAACTGAGTTTCAATAAAGCGGATTTGCTCCATCAACATTTTTAATTGGAATGAGAAAGCATCTTTACAAAAGGTGACACCAAATGAGTTTGAGGCTAATTCCATCAGTTGATTGGCTGTTTTTTTTCCAAGTCGGCAACGACTTGCTTGCTCAATTATTAGTGTCAAATCATCAATAGACAGTCTTTCATAATCGCTAGGAGATGTATATTCAATTAGGAGCTGTGAAGACGTTTTGCCAAAGACATTAGAGAAAATACTTTGATATTCTGGAAAGGTTTGATCTAACACGACAAGCGCCTTACGTTTTAAATCACTTATATTACGTACAAGAGAATTACGAAACCGGCTTAGTTGTTTTAAAGCGAACATTTTCTCGTCTACGAGTGGAGTTTCAAGGAAGCGGCCAAATCGTATGACATCGGCAATCATAGTGGCGTCAATGGCATCTGTTTTTCTCTTTCTAATTTCTGTTCCCTTTCGCCATGCATTGGTTTGGAGTGGGTTCAGTACAATCACAGAAAAACCATGATCTAGTAGAAAAGAATAGACAGCTATCCAATAGTGACCGGTGGCCTCCATCCCGATTGACAGTTCTGTCGGAGAACTAATGTATCGGTAAAGCCAAGTTAATAAAGCTTGTCCACCTTCTTTATGATTGTGGAAAGGAAATGGCTTGGTAATAGGTTTCCCAGTGGAATCAATGATGGAAGCATAGTGCTTGTGTTTGGCAATATCAATACCTAAGTAGAACATAGTATACACCCCTATTTTGATGATTTTTAGATAGTGTTATCCTCCCCTGAACTAATAAGCGCTACTACCTCGTAAGAGATACGAAGAATGACCAATGGTCATCAACATCCAACTCATTCGTAAACTACTTATTAGACAGAGGTACCAATCTTTCAATCGAATACAAGGATTCAAGGTGGTGATCGGCAACACTCTATCTACAAATATAAGTATCTCATAAAGCTGGATACTCTTGGGTTTATAGGTGAATCCCATTCCTAAAAAACCTAACTTAATCATACGAGGTGGTGTTACTGTTAATGAACCTTTTACAACTTTCTCTTCTTGTTCATCATAAGCTGATACAAGCATATCAATTGTATGTTCCTCCTCAGAAACAGCCACAACTTCAAAGTGGATTTGTAACGTTTCATAATGGTGAACAGGCTTCACGAACGTAAGGTCCTTCCTAATAATATGACTACCTGGACCTGGCAAATATTTCGTAACCGCCGTTGTAATCATCCCTGTTAGCATAATGCTTGGTACAATCGGCTTTTCATACGGAGTTTGGGATGCGTAATCATGCTGAATATATAATGGATTGGCATCATTCGTTAACCCTAAATACAATAACAAATCTTTATCCTCAATTTTTTCAGTGATAGATAGTTTCTCTCCTACTGTAATTTCATCCATTCTACGACCAATTTGAACTTTTTTCTTTAACATGTTACAACCCCCTCCGATTTTTTCACCTTATTATCCTACTAAAAGCGATACCTTATCCGAAAATTACTATGATGAGGGCAATGTATAGTATAAGTCTATAGTTTCATTATAGGATCCTACAAATGATAGCGTTTTCATATTATTTTAAAAAAACAATTCAGTAAATAGTAGAAAAAGATTCGGGGCCCCGAATCTTTTTCCGCCTATATTTAATTATTAAACAAGAACTTTCATAACGTTACGTACAGATTCTACAGAGCGATCTAACGCTTCTCTTTCATCTTCAAGAAGTTCTAATTCAATAATTTTTTCAATTCCGTTACCACCTAGAATTACTGGTACCCCTAAGTAAAGGTCACTATAACCATATTCACCTTCAAGGTACGCAATAGCTGGTAATACACGGCGTTGATCTTTCAAGATTGCTTCTGTCATTTCAACTAAAGATGCTGCTGGCGCATAATATGCACTACCGTTTCCTAATAAGCCTACAATCTCACCGCCACCTTTACGTGTACGTTCTACGATTGCTTCTAAACGCTCTTTCGGAATCAATGTTTCTAACGGTATACCACCTGCATATGAGTAGCGCACAAGAGGTACCATATCATCACCATGTCCCCCAAGAACAAATCCTGTAATATCTTTAACAGATAGATTTAATTCTTGCGCAATGAATGTACGGAAACGAGCTGTATCTAATACACCTGATTGACCAATAACACGCTCTTTCGGGAACCCAGCCTCTTTAAATACAGAATATGTCATTGCATCAACTGGATTTGTTAACACAACAATAATCGCATTTGGTGAATGTTTTGCAATGTCGCGCGTAATACTTTTCATAATTTTAGAGTTTGTTGCTACTAAGTCATCACGGCTCATACCAGGCTTACGCGCAATACCTGCTGTAATAACGACAACGTCAGAATCAGCAGTATCTGCGTAATCAGATGTACCAATAATGTTAGCATCAAAACCTTGTACTGGGCTCGCTTCTAACATATCTAACGCTTTCCCTTTTGTTGGATTTTCCAGCTGTGGAATGTCCACTAATACAACATCTGCAAGTTCTTTTTGTGCTAATAAGAATGCTGTTGTTGCTCCTGTAAATCCTGCACCGATGACTGAAACCTTTTTGCGTTTGATTGTCATAATTTACCCCCCGCTTTAATTATGCGTTTTTGATTATCGCTACATCCATGTTTTTAATAAGTTCATTAGCAAACTCAGAACATTTCACTTCTGTTGCACCTTCCATTAAGCGTGCGAAATCATATGTTACTACTTTTGATGCAATTGTTTTCTCAACTGAAGCAGTTACTAATTTCGCAGCTTCGTTCCATCCTAAGTGCTCTAATAATAATACACCAGAAAGAAGAACAGAAGATGGATTTACTTTATCTAAACCTGCATATTTCGGAGCTGTACCATGTGTAGCTTCAAAAATAGCATGTCCAGTAACATAGTTAATATTTGCACCAGGTGCAATACCAATGCCACCTACTTGTGCAGCAAGTGCATCAGAGATATAGTCTCCGTTTAAGTTCATTGTTGCAACAACATCGAACTCACGAGGACGAGTTAAAATTTGTTGTAAGAAGATATCTGCAATAGAATCTTTTACGATGATTTTTCCAGCAGATTCTGCTTCAGCCATCGCTTTATTCGCTGCATCCTTACCATCTTTCTCAACAATACGGTCATATTCAGCCCAAGTAAATACTTTATCGCCAAATTCTTGTTCCGCTACTTCATAACCCCAGTTTTTGAAAGCACCTTCTGTAAATTTCATAATGTTTCCTTTATGAACTAATGTAACAGAAGAGCGTTTTTCGTTAATTGCATATTGAATTGCAGCACGAACAAGACGCTTTGTCCCTTCTTCTGAAATAGGCTTAATACCAATCCCTGAAGTTTCTGGGAAGCGAATTTTATTAACGCCCATTGCTTCTTTTAAGAAAGCAAGAACTTTTTCTGCTTCTGGAGATCCTTGTGCATATTCAATCCCAGCATAAATGTCTTCTGTATTTTCACGGAAAATAACCATATCAGTATCTTCCGGACGTTTTACAGGTGAAGGAACACCTTCAAAGTAACGAACTGGACGTAGACATACATATAAATCTAATTCTTGACGAAGTGCTACGTTTAGAGAACGAATACCACCACCAACCGGAGTTGTAAGTGGACCTTTAATCGCGATTAAATACTCACGAATTTCATTTAATGTCTCTTCTGGTAACCACTCGCCTGTTTGGTTGAATGCTTTTTCCCCTGCAAGCACTTCTTTCCAAACGATCTTCTTCTCACCATCATAAGCTTTTTCAACTGCTGCTTCTAGTACGCGAGATGCAGCTGCCCAAATATCAGGACCAATTCCATCTCCTTCGATAAATGGAATAATCGGATTGTTTGGTACATTCATAACACCATTAGTTACAGTAATTTTTTCACCTGTTGTCAATGTGATAACCCCCATGTTTGAAATTTCATATGTATGAAACTGAGGGAGTAACCCCTCAGTTCAAACCGTTAGTCAAATTAAAATATTCTAATCATTACATCTTCCCAAAAAAGTCAGACTTTTGAAAGCGTATTTTCACTATCAAAATAGTGTTTTTAGCTTATCGTTGCGCTAGTGGAACATACACTTGGTGTGTCGGTCCATTATAATCAGCACGCGGACGGATTAAACGGTTATTTTCATATTGTTCTAGAATATGAGCTAACCAGCCTGACATACGGCTAATTGCAAAGATAGGTGTAAATAAATCATGGTCAATTCCTAAACAATGGTATACAGAAGCTGAATAGAAATCAACATTTGGTGGAAGACCTTTTTCTTTTGTTACAATGTCTTCAATTTTGATAGACATATTATACCATTTCTCTTCTCCTAAAAGCACGCATAATCTCTTAGACATTTCACGTAAATGTTTCGCGCGTGGATCACCATGCTCATACACACGATGGCCAAATCCCATAATTTTCACTTTATTTTGAAGAGCATTATGAATATATGATTCTACATTTTCTTCTTCGCCAATTTCAGTTAACATCTTCATTACATTTTCATTTGCCCCGCCGTGAAGAGGACCTTTTAACGCACCGATCGCTGCTGTAATACCAGAATATACATCCGACAGCGTAGCAACACAAACACGTGCAGTAAATGTAGAAGCGTTTAACTCATGATCTGCATGGAGTACAAGTGCTTTGTCAAAAGCCTCAATTTCAACTTCATTTGGCTCACGATTATTTAACATGTACAAGAAGTTTGCAGCTAATGATAAATCTTTTCTTGGCTCAACAACATCTAAACCTTTGCGAATTCTTGCATAAGCCGCAACTAAAGTCCCCACTTGCGCCTGTAATTTAACCGCTTTCAAATAATTGGACTTTTCATCCATTATTTCAGCGCTCTCATCATATAATGATAGCATGGAAATTGCAGTTCGTAAAACAGACATCGGGTGCGCAATATTTAAATCTACTTGTTTTAAATATGTTAAAATCTCACCTGGAACTTTATAGTATTGAGACACAGTTTCACTAAATTCCGCTAGTTCTTTTTCGTTAGGAAGCTTGCGGTGCCATAATAAGTACACTACTTCTTCAAATGTAGCATTCTCAGCTAAATCATCAATATTATACCCAACATAAGTTAATGTATCATCAATAATAGAGCTCACAGATGATGTTGTTGCTACTACCCCTTCTAAACCTCGAATAACAGTCATGACATTCTCTCCTTTTCCTGAAAATTCTCCCAATCTTGCTCCTTATATCTATTTGCTCCCCTTATAAATTATGAACGCTCGTTCACTCTTTAGGCAAGCAAAATGCACGATCATGCAAATTTATTGCGATGTTCCCCTCTTATTGTCCATTGCTTACATGGAAAGCATGAGCGTGAATGTCTCCCCGAATCCTCACGCTCAGAACAACAAGTTAGTGAGGAAAATTAATTCCGAAGAGTTTTATGATAAAAACAACATAAAACAATATCATTATAAAATTGTTTTATGTTGTTTTTATTTTATCTGGTGTAAAGTCTTTGCTGTTATGTAACTTTTCAAAGTTTCTAATCCTATTATAAACAATTATCTGACTTTTGTGAACAGAAAGAATTCAAAAATTTTATATTACTATAAAATTCTTCATTTAAACATTTGTATAATACTCATAACTGCATAGGCAATTCCAGCCCCAATTAATGGACCTACAGCGACCCCATTAAATAAAGCGACAGCTATAATTGTCCCAAAAACAAGCGCAGTTGTAATATGAGGGTCAGTCGTTAATAATTGCACTCCACCTTTCGCCAACAAAGCAACCGCTATCCCTGAAGCTAAGGCAATCCATGCATAATACGATTTCGCCGCTTCTCCAAGTTGTTTAAAGCCTATCTCACCAGTCGCAATTGGTACAAGCACCGCAATTGTAATAACCGTCACACCGAGGTTAATTCCCTTCGTTTGTAAATAAGGAAAAACCTTGTCTCCTAAAAACGTAAACTTCAATAAAAATAACACACCAACAGCTACAGTAAGCGATTGGTTTTTAGCAATTAGTCCTATAATAAATAGTATGAATAAAAATAACGTTGACTGACTAATCATGATTGCACTTCCTTTCTGAAAATAATGAACTTGTTTCCAAACAAAAATACCTTTAAACCTATCGTTATACATGCTATATCGATGCGCATTTATCAATTATAATAAAGCAACAAATTAATTTTTATATGCGTTTCAAAATTACAAACAAGACTTTAACCAGAAAAAAACTAAAGCATGCATACACCGGCTGTCTCTCCTTTCTTTTCTAATAAGAAACAGGTAAAATAAAAAGGAGAGAAAATGAAGTTTTTACCATATGGTAGAAGCATCACCAACAAGCTTTTACAGTCATTATTCCACTGCAAAAGCAGGCTAAATCCATCATTCCACTATAACATAAAGTGAAACTTTGATCAGTGAATCTCACTAGTTATAAGTTGAACGAATTAGGATAATCCAAATTGGAATGGGAGGTATACATCTTTGAACCGAAACTTACTATATATGATATTACGACTCATATTTGTCATTGTAGCAACGGTAGTTGGGTTCTATGCCTTACTTTACATGTCAGGCCTTATTTACCCTTTTATTATCGCTTTTGCATTCGCTTATTTGATTAATCCTGTCGTCAATTTCCTTAATCAAAAACTACAATTTCCTCGTGCGTTATCGGTACTCGTTAGCTTAATTCTCGTGTTCGGAGCTATCGTCGGACTTGTTACATACCTTGTAACTGAAGCAATATCTGCCACAACATACTTACTACAAATTGTTACAGTGAAGTTTCCAGATATCGTTGCATTCGCCCAAGAATTTGCACTTAATCATATTATGCCTCTCTATGATGATTTAATTTCTAAATTTAATCATCTCGGAGAACCGCAGCGATACACTATTACACAAAATATTCAAAACTTAGGTACCGAAGCAACGACACAAATGAAAGAACTTTTAACCGCCATCATAAGCGGATTAACAAATTTCATTAGTGCATTACCAACAACTTTAACTGTCCTTGTATTCGTCTTATTAGCCACTTTCTTCATTAGTTACGATTGGCATCGTCTTGCTCATAAAGCAAGAAAACTCCTACCCAATCGTGTACATGGATACGGAAAAACTATCTTTGTCGATTTAAGAAAAGCTTTGTTCGGTTTTGTTAAAGCGCAACTTACACTCGTATCTATGACAACTATCATTGTACTAATCGGTCTTTTAATATTACGCGTGCCATACGCAATTACTATCGCGATTATTACAGGAGTTGTAGATTTACTCCCGTATTTAGGAACAGGAGCTGTCTTCGTTCCTTGGGTTATATACGTATTTTTCAC
Organism: Bacillus sp. LK2; assembly: GCF_001043575.1. Taxonomy (NCBI): domain Bacteria; kingdom Bacillati; phylum Bacillota; class Bacilli; order Caryophanales; family Bacillaceae; genus Bacillus; species Bacillus sp. LK2. The sequence continues at coordinate 96,779 of NZ_LDUK01000013.1, read as the reverse complement.
AGGCGACACTGCATTCGCCATCGGTCTTCTCATCCTATACATCGTCGTGATTGTCCAAAGACAAATCATGGAGCCGAAAGTACTTTCATCTAATATTGGACTTGATCCATTAGCGACACTCATCGCTCTATTTGTCGGCTTTAAGCTCTTTGGTTTTTTAGGATTAATCATCGGTCCAGTCACATTAGTACTACTTAATACATTACACAAAGCTCATGTATTCCATGACTTATGGAAATTCATCAAAGGCTCACCATCAAAATAATATTTTCTAATTCATACACAATAAAAAAATTAACTGTAATCAGTGGGAATTTCCCACTGATTATTCACTGTACTTTTTTGTACTAACTACATCCGAAAGAGAATTTCCTAAAAAAGGATAATTCTCTTATTTTTTGCATAAAAAACGCATGTTTTAGGTTAAAATTACATTTTTATTCTATTTATCCTATAATTATTACTTACATTTATTACTTTTTATGTAAATGAATAAATATACAAAATGAGGTAGGGGACCCTTTTAATCAGTAGTTTTCCTCCCCTCACCTATCTTCTTTACACTAATCAAACCTCGACAGAGGAAAGAACATTCCCTAAAGTAAACATTTAATTTACAAGAACCACTCTCTATCCCTATTGATTATCAGCTGACAACAATCTAACTTTCACAAAAAACTCATATTCCAACTGAAGTCTAAGCAGCCATAATTAACAAACAAAAAAAATAAAGCGTGGATCATAATGATCCACGCTTTATTTTTGAACAATAATAGTAGTTCTCTTTCTAAATTTCCAATCAATCCACTTCATAACAAGCGGTTTTAATAAAGCCCTCGTCGCAGGAACAACAAAGATAAAACCAAGTATATCCGTTACGTATCCCGGTAACACCAAAAGAATACCTCCTACGAATATAAAAATACCATCTAGAACCGCATCACCCGGCATTTCTCCTCTATTTAACCTAAATTGAATCTCTCTAAGCACTTTAAACCCTTGTCGTTTCGCCAAATACACACCTACAATACCCGTAAATATAATCATAGCGAACGTAGACCATAAACCTATTACATGACTCGACACAATTAATACCGTAATCTCAATCGCCGGTATTAAAATAAGCAAGCATAGTAACCACTTCATAACTCCACACTCCTTCATATTTCATTCAAAAAGCTCAAATATCGCCTCTCCCTCATCACATCTATCATGGCTTTATAAGCCTCTCACAACGCTCATATAAGCTCTATAAAAGATAAATAACCTTCGGCCATTAAACATTATAACAAACGTTTTCCAAAGCGATTTCAGGTATTTAAAGCTATCTCTACCCTTTTTTGTGTAAAAAAAAGAGAAGGACTCCGCTCCTTCTCTCCGTATTACTTCTTATAGCACTTCCGCATGTCCATTATAAACAATTCCGCGTGCTGCATCAACTGTTACTTCTTGGCCATTTTTTAAAGTTGTTGTTACGCCGTTTACACCAACGATAACAGGAATACCGATTGATACACCTACAACAGCTGCATGGCTTGTTAAGCCACCTTCTTCAACTACTAGAGCAGCAGCTTTTTCAATTGCAGGAATCATATCTTTATCAGTGCTTGTAGTAACAAGGATATCACCTTTGTTTACGTTCGCTACAGCTTCAGCAGCTGTTTTCGCTACAACTACTTTACCTTTTGCAGCTTTACGACCGATACCTTGCCCTTTAGCAACTTCTTCACCAACAACGTGGATTTTCATTAAGTTTGTTGTACCAGTTTCAGCAACTGGAACACCAGCAGTGATTACTACAGTATCTCCAAGTCCAATTAGACCTGCATCCATACCTGTTTGAATTGCAGTATCTAACATTTCGTCAGTAGAAGCTGCACGTTTTCCAGCCATAAACGCTTGAACACCCCAAACAAGTGCAAGACGACGTCCTACTTGCTCGTCAGATGTTACAGCTACGATTGGAGATTTCGGACGGTATTTAGAGATCATTTTCGCAGTATATCCACTTTCTGTTGGAGCTACGATTGCAGCTACATCAAGAGCAAGTGCTGTGTGCGCAACAGATTGACTAATTGCATCTGTAATTGTTGGAGTGAACTCTTTAATACGTTTTTTGAACATATCTTCATATTGTAATGATTTTTCAACACGTACTGCAATGTTAGCCATCATTGTTACAGCTTCTACAGGATATTGACCCGCAGCAGTTTCACCTGAAAGCATGATTGCATCTGTACCATCGAAGATTGCGTTTGCTACGTCACTTGCTTCCGCACGAGTTGGACGTGGGTTACGTTGCATAGAATCTAACATTTGCGTTGCAGTAATAACTGGTTTGCCTAATACGTTACATTTTTTGATTAGACGTTTTTGCACTAATGGTACTTCTTCTGGTGGAATTTCTACACCCATATCACCACGAGCTACCATTAAACCGTCAGAAACTTCTAAGATTGAATCGATATTGTCGATACCTTCTTGGTTTTCGATTTTTGGTACGATTTGGATATACTGAGCGTTATGCTCTTCTAATAATTCACGGATTTCTAATACGTCAGATGCTTTACGTACGAAAGATGCTGCGATGAAATCAACTTTTTGTTCGATACCGAAAACGATATCTTTAACGTCTTTTTCAGTGATACCAGGAAGCTTAATGCTTACGTTTGGTACGTTAACACCTTTTTTATTTTTTACAGTTCCGCTGTTTAATACTTTTGTACGGATATTTCCGTCAGCTTTCTCGATTACTTCTAGTTCGATAAGACCGTCATCGATTAGAATGCGAGAACCTGGGTCTACATCATCATAAAGACCAGCATAAGATACAGAGAACTTCTCTGCAGTTCCTAATACTTGTTCAGTAGAAAGAATTACTTCTGCACCTGTTACAAGCTCAGCTTGTCCGTCTACGAAGTCATGTGTACGGATTTCTGGGCCTTTTGTATCAAGTAAAATACCAACTGTTTTACCAGTTTTCTTTGAAGCTTCACGAATGTTTTTAATACGAGCTCCATGCTCTTCATGGCTACCGTGAGAGAAGTTTAAACGAGCAACGTTCATACCCGCTTCGATTAATTGCTCTAATTTCTCAATACTTTCACTAGCAGGACCTATAGTACATACAATTTTAGTTTTACGCATATTGCACCTCCGAAAATTATGAAACCGTTCCCAAATATCTGACATTAAGTCAATTAGATGGATAATTCTTTAGATAATTGATACATATCTTTATCGATTGTATGCTTTTGAGCTAACGCTTCGATAATGTCATGATCAACAAGTTTATTGTTTTGAATACCAACACAACGTCCGCCATTACCAGCAATTAATAATTCAACTGCTCTTGCACCAAGACGACTTGCTAATACACGGTCTTGTGCACTTGGTGATCCACCACGTTGTACGTGACCTAATACAGTTACACGAGTATCAAAGTTTGTTGCTTCTTCAATGTGCTTACCGATGTCAATTGCACTTCCAACACCTTCAGCTACAACGATAATACTGTGCTTTTTACCACGTTCACTACCGCGTTTCAGACGAGCGATAACATCATCCATGTCATACTTTTCTTCTGGGATTAAGATAGTTTCTGCACCATCAGCTAAACCAGCCCATAATGCGATATCTCCAGCGTGACGTCCCATTACTTCAATAACATATGTACGTTCATGAGATGTAGCTGTATCACGGATTTTATCAATTGCATCAATAACAGTATTTAAAGCTGTATCGAAACCAATTGTGAAGTCTGTTCCAGGGATATCATTGTCGATTGTACCTGGTACACCTACACATGGGAATCCTTGCTCAGTTAATTTTTTTGCGCCTTGGTAAGAACCATCTCCACCAATAACAACAAGTCCTTCAATACCATGTTTCTTTAATTGCTCGATTCCTTTAAGTCGTACTTCTGGGTCTTTAAACTCAGGACATCTTGCTGTATATAATTTTGTACCACCACGGTGGATAATATCGCCAACAGAACCAAGTTCTAATTTTTCAATATGACCAGAAATTAAACCAGCGTATCCATGGTAAATACCATATACTTCAATATCATGGAAAATCGCTTTACGAACAACTGCACGAATGGCAGCATTCATACCAGGTGAATCTCCACCACTTGTTAATACACCAATACGTTTCATTTGTACTCACCTCATAAAGATTATTTGCCTTATAATAAAATAACACGAAAAAATATAAAAACACAATGGAGAAGATGTGTCTTTTCATAATAAAAACGTGCATTCGCGAAGAGGAACGCACGCTTTTATTATTTTATCCAAATGGAAGCGTTTGAAAACGAAACTTGCCCAATTTTCATATATTTTTCATAACGTTTTTCGATTAATTCATCTTTCGAAATTCCGCTTAATTGTTCAAAAGTTTTTCTAAGCATTAAATCTATATTTTCTGATTGTTTCAAAACATTACGATGCGCCCCGCCTCGCGCCTCTGGAATAATTTCGTCAATTACACCTAATTCTTTCAAATCTAATGCTGTAATTCTCATCGCTTCTGCAGCCTCTTTCGCTTTTCCAGCGTCTTTCCAAAGAATTGCTGCCGCACCCTCTGGTGTAATAACAGAATAAGTGGAATTTTCTAGCATATGAATGTAATCTCCTACTCCAAGACCTAGCGCACCACCACTACCACCTTCACCGATAACAATACAAATAACAGGTACAGTTAAACCGGCCATTTCAAATAAATTACGGGCAATAGCTTCACTTTGACCACGCTCTTCAGCTGCTTTACCAGGATAAGCTCCCTTCGTATCAATGAAACAAATAATTGGACGATTGAACTTTTCCGCTTGTTTCATTAAACGCAGTGCTTTTCGATATCCTTCTGGATGAGGCATCCCAAAATTACGACGAATATTTTCTTTCGTATCTTTTCCGCGTTGATGCCCAATTACAGTTACAGGCATTCCCTTATATTTCGCAATGCCGCCGACAATCGCTGCATCATCGCCAAATAGGCGATCTCCATGACATTCAAAAAAATCAGTAAATAAGTGCTCAATATAATCGAGCGTTGTCGGTCGTTCTGCATGACGAGCAATTTGAACACGGTCCCATACTTTCATATTGCCGTATATATCTTCCTCTAAATGTTCTAGCTTGTCTTCCAAAATACGAATCTCCTCACTGAAGTCCATCTGGCTGTTTTTCGTATAGTCTTTCAGTTCACGAATCTTATTTCTTAGCTCTACAACTGGTTTCTCAAATTCTAGCTCTGCCATACAGCCATTTCCCCTCCTTGATGAACTTCTAAAATCTTACGGAGTGATTCTCTCATATCATCACGATGCACAACCGCATCTAATTGACCGTGCTCTAGTAAAAATTCTGCCGTTTGGAAATCTTCCGGCAGTTTCTCACGCACTGTTTGTTCAATTACACGTCTACCAGCAAATCCGATAAGTGCACCTGGCTCTGCAAGATTATAATCACCAAGTGAAGCGAAACTCGCTGAAACCCCGCCCGTCGTCGGGTGAGTCATAACAGAAATAAATAACCCTCCTGCATTACTATGCTTTTTCAAAGCTACGCTTGTTTTCGCCATTTGCATTAAACTTAATATCCCTTCTTGCATACGGGCACCACCCGACGCAGTAAAGATAATAAATGGAACTTGTAAGTCGTATGCCTTTTCAACTGCACGGGCAATTTTTTCTCCTACAACAGAGCCCATACTGCCCATTCGAAAACGAGAATCCATTACTGCAACAACAACAAGCATGTCATCAATTGTTCCTTCACCAGTTACAACCGCTTCATTCAATTCAGTCTTCTTACGATCGTTTTCTAGTTTCTCTTCATATCCTGGAAACTCAAGTGGATTTAATGAAACCATCTCTTTGTCATACTCACGAAATGAACCTTCGTCCAATATACTGTCAAGACGTTCCCATGCATTCATTGGATGATGATATCCACAATTTACGCATACTTTTAAATTCTTAAGAAGCTCTTTCGTATACATGATTTTTTTACATTTCGGACATTTTGTCATAACGCCATCTGGTACATCTTTTCGTACTTGTTCTGAAGGTATTGCAGCGTACTTTTTCTTTTTCACGAATAAATCTCTTAGCACAATTTGACCCCCTTCGTTGAGAGCTAAGGTTAGCGTAAGAAGAAAATGGGGCTAACACCAAAGTTTGATGTTAGCCTTATCTTCTCAATCTGTCTAATAACCTCTCTCTTTACGTTTAACTTTAACCGCTATGCGGTAGAATGTTTGTCATAACGTGTCATGGTCATTTCGACAAATTTTATACATTACGAGTGAAACTGTATATTCTCTACTAATTCATCGTAAATTTTTAACGCATCATTTTCTTGTTTCACTTCCAAAGTAGCATACAGCTTTCTATACAATTCGATAGAATCTCCTGAAACTTCACAAGAAAGAGTTGCAACGTAATCATTTACGATCATCCAAATGCGATATAGTAAATAATTATCGACTTGTTCAATAAGTGTTTTAAAGAACGTTTGATGAAGCATCGGAATTGAACTTGCGTTTTCTTCAAGCACTTGGTGTAATTTACTTAGCACTTTAGAAAACGCTTCTTTCGGTAAATTACATACAATTCGAATCATATCTTTCTCAAGCAATCGTTTTGTTTGTAATAAATCACGAATTGTTTTCTCATCTTGCAGTAGAAACGGAGCAATTAATTGTACAAGACCGTTATCGTAAAAGTTTCGAATAAACGTCCCCTCACCGCGTCTTGTTTCAATTAACCCTACCAATTCTAAAGCACGCAATGCTTCTCTTACAGAGGAACGTCCAACGTTTAGACGTGAACTTAACTCACGCTCAGACGGCAAACGATCCCCCGCTACTAAACCATCCTCTTCCATAATGGAACGGATTTTTTTTACAATTTCGAGATATACTTTTGTATTTGATGATGTCAATGGAAATTCCTCGCTTATTCTTTACCAATCAGCGCTAATTGTTTTGTTTTCTCAGCGACTTCATTTGGATCTACTTGACGGCGAGCTACTCCTGTCTCCATTGCTGCTTTCGCAACGTAAGCCGCTACTTGAGGCGCTACACGCGCGTCAAACGGCGCTGGAATGATATGATCTGCATTCAACTCATCCTCTGATACAAGCTCTGCAATGGCTTTTACAGCTGCCATCTTCATTTCTTCATTAATTTGTGTCGCATGTACATCAAGTGCACCGCGGAAAATACCAGGGAACGCTAGTACATTATTTACTTGGTTCGGGAAGTCAGAACGACCTGTTCCAACAACAGCTGCGCCCGCTGCTTTTGCCAATTCTGGCATAATTTCTGGAACCGGATTCGCCATTGCGAAAATAATCGCATCGTCATTCATTGTACGAACCATCTCCTCCGTTAATGCACCTTCTGCAGATACACCAATGAATACGTCCGCACCTTTTACAACGTCAGCTAAAGAACCTTCTATACGATTCTTATTTGTATATTTTGCAACTTCATCCTTCACGGGATTCATACCGACAGGACGACCTTCATAAATCGCACCTTTACGGTCACACATAATAACGTCACGTACACCATAGCGATATAAAAGTTTAATGATTGCAATACCTGCTGCACCTGCGCCATTTGCGACAACTTTAATGTCAGACATTTTCTTCCCAACTAATTTCAGCGCGTTCACAAGGCCTGCTACTGTTACGATAGCTGTTCCGTGTTGATCATCATGGAAGATAGGAATATTTGTCTCTTTTTTCAAACGTTCTTCAATAATGAAGCAATTTGGTGCTGCGATATCTTCTAAGTTTACACCACCAAAAGTTGGTTCCATTAATTTTACAGTTTCAACAATTTTATCTACATCGTTTGTATTTAAGGCAATTGGGAATGCATCTACACCAGCAAAGCTCTTGAATAATACAGCTTTACCTTCCATTACTGGAAGAGATGCTTCAGGTCCAATGTTACCAAGACCAAGTACAGCTGTTCCATCTGTCACAACTGCTACCATATTTCCCTTCATTGTATATTCATATACCTTACTTTTATCGTCATAAATTTCTTTACAAGGCTCTGCTACCCCTGGAGAATATGCAAGACTTAAATCTTTTGCATTTTCTACTTTTACTTTTGATACAGTTTCTAATTTTCCTTGATGCACTTTATGCATGTGAAGTGCTTCTTCACGAAGTGTTGACAAACTATCCACTCTCCTCAAATTATTCTTGCTGATATCAATTTCTCCAAGTGGTCTGACCACGAACACTACTACTATAATAATCGAAGTGTAGGGAAATTGTCCATTATATTTTCACAACGACATTTTCGTCACCGACAATTTCACGAAGTGCTCCTAAACATTCTTCACTTGGATGAATTGATAAACTTCGAGATAATTGTACCATTTTATGTTCCTTTTCATAATAAATTAGTACTTTCGCAAAACCTGAATAGTCAAACAATGTTTTTGTAACTTGATTTACAAGCTTTTTTTCATACTGAGACGGCAACTTCACGTAAACAGACGCTTCTTTCATCTCTTCATAAACATCCATTTCTTCTAGCGGATATAGTCCATTCACAATCCATTGTAACTTATGATTTCTTTGCTCAATCGTGCCATCAACTAAAACAATTTCTCCTTCTTGTAGCCTGTTTGAAAAATGTATATATGTTTCCGGGAAAAGAACAGCTTCCATTTCATCATTTTGATCACAGAATGTAATAAACGCCATCTTTTGCAACTTTTTCGTACGAATAACTTTCACACTTGTTATATATACGATTGCCCTTTGTACTTTTTTCTTATGTCGCATCGCCTGAGCAAGAGATGGAATTTCTAATTCTTTTCCTAACTTCACATACTGCGCTGTCGGATAGCTAGATAGATAAAAACCGAGTGCTTCCTTCTCTTTATTTAACTGTTCAATAAAGGATAGCTCTTCTCCTTGTACGTATTTTGATTTCGGAACAGCATCTCCTAAATCACGTGCAAGGTTTGCGTACTCTAACGCCCCTTTAAGACTTTTCCATAAAGTCGTCCTCGAAACACCAAAATCGTCAAAACATCCAGACCAGACGAAAGCCTCTAAATTTCGCTCTGTGACAAACTTTGATGGCATACGAAGACAAAATTCAAATAAATCTTCGAACATTTTGTTCTCTCGTTCTTCCAATAACGCAGTCACTGTAGCCATTCCGATATTCCGAATCGAAAGTAAACTATAACGAATCGCATTTCCTTCTATTTGGAAATTGTAACCACTTCTCTGAAGAGACGGCGGTAAGACGTGAAAACCTTTCCGCTTCGTTTCTCGTATATACTGCACAATCTTATCTTCATTACCAATTGCACTTGATAATAATGCTGTCATAAATTCCAGCGTATAATTGGCTTTTAAGTATGCAAGCTGATATCCGATCATACTGTAAGCTACAGCGTGACTTCGGTTAAAACCGTAATTCGCAAATCTTACAATTAAATCATAAATTTGTTCTGATGATGTCTCGTCGTATCCATTTTTCAAACAACCTTGAACAAAATGTTTACGTTCTTGATCTAAAATATCACGATTCTTTTTACTCACTGCACGGCGCAGTAAATCCGCTTCTCCGAGCGAAAATCCAGCTAACTTCGATGCGATTTGCATAATTTGTTCTTGGTATACAATTACGCCGTATGTTCGTTCTAAAATCGGCTTTAAATCTGGATGTAAATATTCAATTCCTCTTTTTCCATGCTTCGATTCAATAAAGGTTGGAATTTGTTCCATCGGTCCTGGTCTGTATAACGAGTTAACAGCGACTATGTCTTCAAATTCATTCGGTTTTAACCCGCGAAGTACATTTCGCATACCACCTGATTCAAGCTGGAACACACCTGTTGTATCCCCTCTCCCTAACAATTGAAACGTCTTTTCATCTTGAAGAGGTAGATTTCTTATATCAATTTGTTCCCCCGTTTTTTTAACGATAAACTTCATAATATTTTCAAGTAACGTTAAATTACGTAAACCTAAAAAGTCCATCTTTAACAGGCCAAGTTCTTCTAATACATCAGCTGGATATTGCGTAACATAAACATCGTTATGCCCTTCTTGAATTGCTACACTTCCCGTTAACGGTTCTTGGCTCATAATAACGCCAGCTGCATGAATAGACGTATGCCGCGGTAATCCCTCTACACGTTTTGCAATTTCAAACACACGCTCATGCAAAAGATTCCCTTGTATAAACTCACGGAGTGATTGTGATTCCTCATATGCATCTTTTAATGTTATACCAAGCTTTGATGGAATAAGTTTTGAAAATATGTCAATATCTCTTGGCGGTAGCCCCATTACACGAGCAATGTCTCTAATTGCAGCTTTTGCTGCAAGGGTTCCGAACGTTACAATTTGTGCAACACGAAGCTGACCATATTTATCTTTCACATATCGAATCATCTCATCACGTCTTATATCTGGAAAATCAATATCAATATCTGGAAGTGTCACACGTTCCGGATTTAAAAACCTTTCAAATAATAAGTCATATTCAATCGGATCAATATCTGTAATTTCCAATACATAAGAAACGAGCGAACCAGCTGCTGATCCACGTCCTGGTCCTGTTAAAATATGATTTTCATGTGCATATTTCATAAAGTCCCATACAATGAGGAAATAATCACTAAATCCCATGCGGGAAATAACATTTAATTCATGATCCAAACGCTTTATATGCACTTCTTTCGGCACGCCATATCGTTTCTGCAAGCCCTCTTCACAAACACGGCGCAAGTACATATCACTCGTCTCGTTAGATGGAATAGGAAACTTAGGTAGTTGATTTACCTGGAAAGGAATCTCCACTTGGCAACGCTCCGCGATTTTTATTGTGTTTTGAATCGCTTCCTCAGTATGAGAAAATAGTGCTTCCATTTCATCCGACGACTTTAAATAATACTGATCCGTTTTCATCCTCGGCCTATCTGGATCAGTCATTTTCGTTCCACCCTCAACAGATAATAAACATTCATGAACAAGTGCATCGCTTTGATTAATGTAGCGCACATCATTTGTTGCAACGACTGGAACGTTTACCTTATGAATAAATTCAGGCAGTTTTTCTTGCAAAAGCAGTTCATCTTGAATCGCGTGATACTGTAAACTTATATAAAAATTGCCGAACATATTTTGATACGCGCGGGCTACTTCTTCAGCCTGACTCTCTTTGTCTTCTAATAATAACTGTTCAATTTCCCCATCTTTCCCTGGTGAAATCGCAATTAATCCTTTCGCATAATGAGCAAGCCATTTCTTCGGAATACCCTCTTTTGACTTCGTCATAATACTGCTAGAAATCTTTAATAAATTTTGATAGCCTATTTCATTCTCAGCGAGTAAGACGAGTGGATAAGACCTTTCTTCCTCTTCACTAAAAATAGAGGCTGTTAAGCCGATAATAGGCTGTATACCATTTTTCTTGCATGCTTTATAAAACGGAATAACTCCATACATGACATTTTCATCCGTAATGGCCAGCGATGAAAATCCAAGCTCTTTCGCCCGAATGACAAGCTCATCAATTTTACAAGCACTCTTTAATAAACTAAAAACGGTTTGACATTGTAAATGCACAAACTTCACTGTTGTACCCTCTCTTTACCTATTTGACTACTTTTATTATAGGTGATGAGGAAAGCGGAAATCAAAACATACTTCTCATACTTTGTCCATATATATGAAGAAGAAAGGGGAATGACGATGGATGTAAGAGAACATACTTTTTTCTCTCTGCTTATTATTAGTTACTTTATTGCCTTTGGAGTTATACTTGGTGGTTCATTAATTGGTGGATTTGGTGCATTTCTCATCGGAAAACCAGCTCTAACTTATATTAATCAATTTGCCCAAAATTTAAGAATTTGGGCACTCGTTGCAGCAATTGGCGGAACGTTCGATACCTTTTATAGCTTTGAAAGAAGCTTCTTTGGCGGAGATATGAAAGATATCGTAAAACAAATTCTCCTTATTTTTTTCGCAACTGGTGGTATGCAAACTGGTCTTATTATTATTAAATGGCTTACACAGGAACATGTATGAGAGTACCAAGTGCCAATACAGCAAAAAGGTGGTATTTAGTTTTAGCTGGTGCTGCTGTTGGAGGGGTTTTGAGCTGGTTTATTTTTTTGTACATATACGGTGTTTTCCAGCAAGAACAAGCTAGTAAAATAGCAGAACAAAAAGAAATTATAGAAAAGCAAGAAGCAAAACTCCACGTCCTTCTCGAAGATCAAGAGAAATTGAATACGGAAAATAAGCGACTCTTAACAATTCAAGAAATCAAAATAAAAATTATAAATCGAGAAAAATATGACTTAGACAACCTTACACTCGAAAATATGACCACTTCTATCCATAACGATCTCCAACATCTTTTAACGAAAAACATTCAAAGCATCGCCAAAAATAAAGACCTCCTCAAAAAGGTAATCGAAAATAAAACGTACAAACATTACGATCGTATATATCGCTTTAAAGTAGACACAGTCTCTTTTGATACCGTACTTGAAATTAGTATTGATATAGAGAAAGAAAAATAAATGAAAAGAAGGAGGGCTTCTACGCCTCTCCTTCTTTTCGTTTTAACATATAAGCTCTTATTTACATAGCTCACGTAAATCAGCAAAAAGACGATCCGCTTCTTCCCAAGAAGATGCTTTTGCACCAGAAGCCATCGGATGTCCTCCACCGTTATATTGCATTGCTAATTTATTAATAACCGGTCCTTTTGAACGAAGACGAACACGAATAACATCGTCTTCCTCTAAAAATAGAACCCACGCCTTTAATCCATCAATATTACCAAGCGCTCCGACAACACCAGATGCTTCAGAAGGAAGTACATCAAACTTTTCTAATACCTCTTTCGTTAATTTAATGTACGCTGCTCCTTCTTCTACCATCGTAAAGTTTTGTAAAATATAACCGTTTAAACGAGCAATCTTTTCTTTTGTCTTATACATTTCGTTGTATAAATCCGTAAATTTAACTTCCATTTCGACAAGCTCACTTACGTAACGAAGCGTTTTTGCTGTTGTATTTGGGAATAAGAAGCGGCCTGTATCTCCAACAATCCCCGCTAAAATAAGGCGAGCTGCTTCCTTTGGAATCGTTAATCCTTTATCTTTTCCATAAGAATAAAACTCATAAATAAGCTCACTTGTAGAGCTTGCTGTCGTATCCACCCACGTAATATCTCCGTACGGATCTTCATTTGGATGATGATCAATTTTAATTAACATCTTTCCTTTTTTATAACGCTGATCACAAACACGCTCTTGATTTGCTGTATCACAAACGATAACAAGTGCATCTTCATATACACTATCTTCAATATCATCCATTACTCGTAAAAACGATAAAGAAGGCTCATTGTACCCAACCATATAAATATTTTTCTCTGGAAACGATTCTTGCAAAATTGTACCAAGTCCGCACTGAGAACCTAACGCATCTGGATCCGGACGCACATGACGATGAATAATAATTGTATCGAACTCTTTAATTGCTCCTAAAATTTGTTCATGCATATGTATAATCTCCTTTTCATTCAACTTCTTCACTTTATCCCGCATTAACGTGCAGTAAGACTCCCACCTCAAAATACATTGAAACCAATGAGACAAAGTTAAGCGGGAGTCGGGCTGCACGTAAAAGCCCGATTCGTTCAACTAATAATTAGTGTGGGGGGGAAATATCCCCACATTAATTAAAGTTTCACTTTATCCTCCATTATAGCGGAAAATATTTCATACATGCGAACAATTGCTTTATAATAAAAATTAGAAAGTTTAGATATCTCTTCATTCTCTACTATTTTATACAAAGCGATGGGAGTGTGCATTATGCCAGTATTAGTCTTCTGTATTATCGTCTCATTTATGTTGTATCTCTTCTATAAAACAAAATTCTTTCGTACAAACCGTCCAATGGAGAAAGGTTGGCTCTCAGGGAAATCCGCTATGGCACTCGGCTTATTCGTCCTATTCTTTGGGATAAACCAATTTTTTTTAGAGCTTTCGACTGCCCGCATCATCGTTGGTGTTTTGTTTATTTTATTTGGCACTGCGAGTACATTTAATGGATTCCGCCAATATAAACACTTTCTACCGTTAGCAGTAAAAGAAGCTGAATCTTATAAAACAACGTAAAAAAGCATCAATATTGTGATGCTTTTTTACGTCCCTTAATCTTCAAAATCATACTTGCAACAAACGCAGAAGGTATATTAAATAGATTGCCTTGTACGTGAAAATGTAATTGTTCTTCTTCAAAGGACATCTGTTTGTATAGTTCTTGCTGAGATAATCCTGTTCGTTTCTTTTTTTCATTTAATCCTTGTAAATATAAGTATTGAATTGGTATCATCACAAGAAAGTAAAAGAGTGCGATACCACCAAAAAAGAGTAATTCTGATGACATATTGCATCCCCCTTCCGACATCCATTATCTTACAATCCGATTATAACATAGTATATAATCTAAAAGAATTAATATTCTGTTATTTCTCATTATATAATTGTCTCTCCGCATAGCTCTTCTTCAACATACTGAATATATCGCCGAATAAAATTCCCAGGATTTTTTCTAATAGGTTCAATATCGAGTCTTAATGGTATTTTTCCTGCCATATAAAAAATTCTCGAAGCAGTTCCAAGTCGAATGGCTGCTTCCGAAACATTGTTCCCATATCCCATCATGAAATGTCCCCACAACTCTTCTAACTGTCCCGAAGCAATTAAATGTAATCTAGGAACACCAATATCAAACTCTTTATATCCAAATCCACACTCATCAAAATCGAGTAAATACCAATCCTCTTTGTCTACGAGAACATTCCCAAAATGCATATCTCCGTGAACGAATTGTTTTTCTCCCAGTTGAATTGAACTTGTAAGTTCTTGTATTCTTTCTGCGATTCTCATGCACTTATTCTTATCCGCACAAGAAAGAAATGAAGTGTTTAGTAATCGTTGCAAAGGCTCCTGAATCGTCTTTTGTTCACTATATATAGGCCTTTCATAACCTACCCAATCTTGCGGCACTCCTTTCAGTACGTTACTTGCTTTTTCATGTAAACTTCGCATTAATGATCCGAATTTTTCATAATCTATATTCTTTGGCTCTAAAATTTCACTTCCGTTTATAAACCTAAAAACGACAAAATACTGGATACTCCCCTCATCTCCAGTAACAGATGTGATGCAATCACCATTTTTATTTACAACTATCTCTGGTACTAACATTTGTTTTTGTAACTCTATTAACCAATGTATTTCAGCTACTATTTGCTTATGTGTATAACGTCCTTCTCTATACTGCCTAACAACAAATTTATTTTTATTTGATTCTATTATGTACGTTTGATTTTCTCCCCCATGTAATAATGAAGCTGCCGCAAAACCATCTAAATCATATTGCGCGTATAATTGCTTTCTTATATAAACGTCCATTTCTATCCCCCTAGTTCATATAATGAAACACAGTATTCTCTTTCGTCCCCCTCTCCTTTTCATCCCTTCTTTCAACAAAAAAGAGCGGAACAAATCGCTTTAATTTGTTCCGCTCTTTTTTATTTATCGATCAATTGCACCATAAGCAATGCTTTTCCAACAACATTACCTTCATGATGCACTTCTACATCAACCTTACCAAATTTACGCCCAATTTCTAATACTTTCGGATGAACTGATACAACATTATCAATTTGAACTGGCTTTACGAAATAAATGGTTAAGTTCTCAACAATTAAGTCACTCTTCTTCTGCGCACGAATGACGCGATTCGTTGCTTCTGTCACAATCGTTGCGAATACGCCGTAAGATAACGTCCCGATTGAATTGGTCATTTGTGGTGTCACTGAAAATTGGTATAGATGCTCATTTTTCGCTTCTTTCGGAGTCATAAATTGATTCGTTACAATATCATCAATTGTTTCACCAACTTGCGGTTGACGCTGAATCATTTGCAGCGCCTGAAGTACATCTTGGCGGCTAATAATTCCTTGTAATTTATTTCCTTCGTCAACAACAGGAAGTAACTCAATACCTTCCCACACCATCATACGTGCCGCAGCTGCGACAGACATTTTTCCATTTACCGTAATTGGATGCTTTGTCATTACTTTATCAATTGGTGTTTCTTTCACAACACCAATCATATCTTTGGAAGTTACGATACCTAACACCTTTTTATTTTCATCAACAATTGGATAACGTCCATGCATCGTCTCTTCATTATAGGCATGCCATTGCTGTACTGTATCACTTGGCTTTAAATATAACGTTTCTTCAATTGGTGTTAAAATATCTTCAACGAGTACAATTTCTTTCTTAATAAGCTGATCATAAATAGCACGGTTAATTAACGTTGCGACCGTAAATGTATCATAGCTACTCGAAATTATCGGTAGCTTTAACTCGTCTGCTAATTTCTTCACATGATCTTCCGTATCAAATCCACCCGTAATTAACACCGCAGCTCCAGCTTCTAATGCTAATTGATGTGCGTTCGTACGGTTACCGATAATAAGTAAGTTCCCTGCTTCTGTATAGCGCATCATCGCTTCTAATTTCATAGCCCCGATTACGAATTTATTTAATGTTTTATGTAGTCCGTCTCTGCCTCCAAGCACTTGACCATCGACAATGTTAACGACTTCTGCATATGTCAGTTTTTCAATATTCTCTTTCTTCTTTTGTTCAATTCGAATTGTTCCGACACGTTCAATTGTACTAACATATCCTTTATTTTCTGCATCTTTAATTGCTCTGTAAGCTGTCCCTTCACTTACACCTAAATCTTTCGCAATTTGCCTCACAGAAATTTTATGCCCTACTGGCAGGCTATTAATATGTTCTAAAATTTGATTATGTTTGGTAGCCAAATGGTTTCACCATACTTTCTTTTCCCTAAATTCTTCATGTGTTGTATTTTCAGTATACTATATTTTCAAAACTGTTACACTCTCTCTTTGTATATCTGTACTATTTTTTTTATAACAAAATGCTCCTTACATTACACCAATCATTCCATTACAACAATGTAATGGTATTGTCATCTCGTTCGATAGTTTGTCCACACGCTTCCATATACAATTAAGACAAGAAATGAAACAAAGGAGCGAATAAATGATGAAAAAATTTTTAGAGGTTGTAGGTGCTGTATTTTTAGCTTTCGTAGATGGAAAAAAGGTTGCAATTGAATTGAATGAAACACCCGAACAGCCACTCCCAAAAAGAAAAGAATCACCAAAACAAGCGCAAACTTTAAAAGCTGTGCTACACACGTAAAAAACCCTTCACTTGTTTGTTCAAATGAAGGGTTTCTTTTTTATAGTGTAATACTTTCTCCAGCTTCTAATACTTTCCCTGTACAATTTTGTAGTTTTTCTACAAATTGATAAGGGTCTTGTTCAATAACTGGGAACGTATTGTAATGCATCGGTACAACTGTTTTCGCACCTACCCATTTTGCAGCTAAAACAGCATCTTCTGGCCCCATTGTAAAATTATCACCAATTGGTAAAAATGCTAAATCAACGTTATTAAGTTCTCCAATTAACTTCATATCAGAGAATAAAGCAGTATCTCCTGCATGATATACAGTTTTCTCCTCTGCCGTAAACAAAATACCAGCTGGCATACCTGTATATGTAATTGTTTTATTTTCTTCATCAATATAACTAGAACCGTGGAATGCTTGCGTAAATTTCACTTTACCGAAGTTAAATTCGTGTGAACCTCCAATATGCATTGGATGTGTATTTACACCTTGCCATCCTAAAAATGTCGCTAGTTCAAACGGCGCCACAACAACCGCATTATTTTTTTTTGCTAGTGCTACTGTATCGCCGACATGATCACCGTGTCCGTGCGATAAAATAATCGCATCAACTTTTACATCTTCTGCTTTTAAATCTGTTTTCGGATTCCCCGTTAAAAATGGGTCAATTAAAATAACCTTTCCATTCGTTTCAATCTTTACAACTGAATGCCCGTGATAAGATACTTTCATCATTTCATTCCTCCCCTATTCACATTCACACTTTTTATTCTACATGATTTCTTAATTCCCTGTCTTTTCTAACATCTATTTACTTGTCATAACGCTTTCATCCGATGTAAAGTTATATTTGTAATTAAATATCTCGGGGGTGCCTATCGATGAATGCTAGATTAGAAAATTTAATGCAATGGCTAAAAGAAAAAAACGTAGAAGCTGCGTTCTTAACTTCTACACCAAACGTTTTCTACATGACGAACTTCCACTGCGAACCACATGAAAGACTACTTGGTATGTTTGTATTCCAAGAAAAAGAACCTATTTTAATTTGTCCTAAAATGGAAGAAGGCCAAGCGCGTAACGCTGGCTGGGCACATGAAATTATCGGATTTACTGATACTGACAAACCATGGGATATGATTGCAAAAGCAATTAAAGATCGTGGTATTGATGCAAATGCAGTTGCAATTGAAAAAGAACATTTAAACGTAGAGCGCTACGAAGAGTTAACGAAATTATTCCCGAAAGCGGCTTTCAAATCAGCTGAAGAGAAAGTTCGTGAGCTTCGCCTAATTAAAGATGAAAAAGAACTTTCTATTTTACGTGAAGCAGCTAAAATGGCAGACTATGCTGTTGAAGTTGGTGTAAATGCAATTAAAGAAAACCGCAGCGAGCTAGAAGTATTAGCAATTATTGAGCATGAATTAAAAACAAAAGGCATCCATAAAATGTCATTCGATACAATGGTATTAGCAGGTGCAAACTCTGCTCTTCCACACGGTATTCCAGGTGCAAACAAAATGAAACGCGGCGATTTCGTACTATTTGATTTAGGTGTAATTATTGAAGGTTACTGCTCTGACATTACACGTACAGTAGCGTTTGGTGATATTTCTGAAGAACAAACTCGCATTTACAACACTGTACTTGCTGGACAACTACAAGCAGTTGAAGCATGTAAACCAGGCGTTACACTTGGCGCAATCGACAACGCTGCTCGCTCTGTCATCGCAGATGCAGGTTACGGAGACTTCTTCCCACACCGCCTTGGTCACGGACTTGGAATTAGCGTACACGAATATCCAGATGTAAAAGAAGGCAACGATTCTCTATTAAAAGAAGGTATGGTCTTCACAATCGAACCAGGTATTTACGTACCAAACGTAGGTGGCGTTCGTATTGAAGATGATATTTACATCACAAAAGACGGATCAGAAATTTTAACGAAATTCCCGAAAGAATTACAATTTGTGAAATAATAAAAAAGGTAGCGTGATCGCTACCTTTTTCTATTTCTCTACTATTTCAAGTTTCTCTACAATCATTTTTGCTGGATAACTTTCAAGTACTTGAGAAGACCATACTTTTATTTTATCCCCTGTTTTTAATTAATCATAGGCGCTTTTATCATTCAGCCTCAAAATTGTATCTGATGGATGTTCTTTATTTATTTGTTGTTCTATATAATTTTGCAACTCTGCTTTTGTTTTAAAAGTTTTATCACTGTCAAAAAATACCGTGTCATTTCTTAATATGACATACCCTTCTTTAGGTTCTTCTTTTACTCCTACTTGCTCTACTGTTTTCGTAGTACACGCTGATAATATTATTAGAAATAAAATACTAATGAAGAAGAACGTGGCTTTCCTCATAACGATCCCCCCCATATCGAGTCATTCAAAAGAACTTATTTCTTGTCTATTTCTTCCTCCCATTATACTATTAATATACAGAATCTTCTAAAATAGGAGGGTTATATGTTACAACAACAGTTAGAAGAAATTCGTAATAATAATTACATAATCAACAACACACTTCATATTGATTCTTTAAGTTCAAGTATGCTTCAACATATCGGTGTTACCGATAGCTATTTAAGAGACAAACTCATTTACTCTACTTTTTATCATCTAATCAAGAAGGACTATATTTCACACACCCACTTACAGAAACTATTATCAGAAAGCATCAGTGAAAAATATTTATTTTATAAAGTTCACTTAGATGACGATGACGCTGTATTTACCCGAGCATTTACGACATTATTAATTGCGCTCATTATTGATGCTGATACAAAACATAATTTCTTATCACAGTCTGATATTTTAAATGTAAAAGATAAATTAATTCTATATATGACCAAAGAACATGACTTACGAGGATATGTTCAAGACCGTGGCTGGGCACATAGTATCGCTCATGTTTCAGATACATTTGAAGCGCTTGTTAATAATCCTAAACTGGGAACTTCACATTACGGAGAAATACTAACAACTTTATTAAATAAAGTTTGTGTCCATTCCATCTATTACAAGTATGAAGAAGATGAACGTATCGTTTGTCCAATTGTCGCAATGCTGCAAAATGGTCTAGAGGAAGAAGTACTCATATTAGCCCTTCGTGATCTAGTAGCTCAATTGCAAGTTCAAAAACCGACACTACATATTAACTCGTACGAATTTCTATTCGGAAATATAAAATCTTTCTTACGTAGCTTATTTTTCAGATTACGTACAATGTCTATATGTAAAGAAACTGAATACGAAATTGAAAAATTACTACAGGGGCTTCGCCAATATTATTAAAAAAGAAGGCTCTTAAAAAGTGCCTTCTTCTATCTCACTAATATTTATTTGAAATTTCACGATCCAAACTGAGAAGAGGTGGACAAGAAACGCAATCACCATACATGCTCCACTTAAAAAAGTTAATATAGGATGCGAATACACGTGCCCTAAACCATAGGATATCCCCACGAAAAACATTGTTATGTAAATATAAATTGCTCCATGTATTTGCCTCATATAAACCTCCTTTTCCCATATTATAACATAAATTTTCTGATTATTCACATTAATTAGTTGTAATCAATATTTCTCAACTGTAACACCTCTTACAGCCGCCTTAATATATGGCGCACCTTGTAAACTTTGTAAATCCTCTATTTTTCCGGTTACGACTACACCGTATATTGGTAAGTCTTTTGGTTTTGTGTTTTTTATTTCCTTATAAGTATTGTTCAAAATAATCACTTGGTATACCTTCACTTTTTTTGCTAAAGACTTCATTTGGTACAGAAACCCTTTTGAGTTTATTGTTAAATCGTTTTCCACACCTTCTTTTACTTTTGCATAACTCCCTTCAAATCCAAAAACATTTATAGACATTTCAACATTTAATTTTGCGCCACTTTTAGGATTTTTTAACTCTACATAAGCAATAAAGCTTTATACAACGTATCTTGCACAATATCTTCTGCTTCTTTTCTAAAAAAATTTTCATAATAAAAAGCACATCTGTTTTAATGTGCATCTCACATATATTTTAATTTTTCAACATACAAATCAATTTTTTTGAAACAAAAACTTCCACTCATTTAAAAGATATATTCTTATAATATCGTTATGGTTTAGTTGTCATAATAATTGAACGTGGATAAAATCCCAGCTTTTGATAAAACGATACAGCTTCATTTCCGTACACTACTGTTAATTCAATGTCATCTATTTGTTGTTCTTTAAACCATTCCACTGCACTATTCATTAATTTCAAACCGAATCCGTTTCTTCGATATTTTTCATCAACAAATAGAACCTCAATCTTCCCGCTTATTTTTTTACTATATGCTATACAAAATCCTAATATATTATCTGTTTCTGAATCAATTAATAATTCAATTCTGTATTCCCCATACTTTGAATTCCTTTTATACTCTTCAATACGTTCCTCAAATGTAATTCTTGGATAATCACCAGAAAAATATTTTGATTTACTGTTATGATATTCATGCAATTTATCTAAGGAGTCTCTTATTATCTCTATTTCATCGAGAGTGATATATTTATTACTAATTCTCATCCTACAGCATCTCCAATAATATATATTGCCGCAAAAAAGAAGACGGTTTTATCTTTTGCAAAATACTACTCTATTTTTCCATCGCTTCTTTCACAACATCTTGAATCATAACGACTTCCGTCTTCATATCGACAGCCGGATCATCCTCATCAATACATTCATACCAAAACGCTAAATGCTTTTTATCAATTTCATGATGAGAATTTTCGACAAGAGTACCACCTTCTCCTTGCACAGAATACCAATATAAGTACTCTTCTCCATCTCTTATTTCCCGGAAAATTGTCTCTACATACATTTTTTCGTCGTTTAATGTCAAAAGCACTTCTTTCATATTGTCATTAAGAAGCTGCATCCATTCATCTACACGATGACTTTTATCTTTCTTCACCTTAAATCTCGTTAATTCCACATTCATTTTTATTCCCCCATCTTCTTACGCACAAATAGATCATATTCTACTGGATTATGAAAACCTATTTTACTAGCTAACTTTTGCGAAGGAATATTATCCACATTACAATCCCAGCACGGTTTAATATCATTTTGTATACAATGCTCAATGAAACTTTTTGCAACAACTTTAGCTAATCCTTTCCCTTGATATGCTTCATGCGTAGCAATATCAATTTCAGCAAAACCATTCCCGCTAAATATTGAGACGCATTCAGCTACGATTATCCCATCTTGTTCTATACAAAAACCAAAGCCACTATTTAAAAATGCTTCTTTGGATCCCCAATACTCTTTGTAATAGTCCTCTGTAAATTCATTACTTCTTTCTATATTGCTTTTATCAATACGCTTAACTTCATATGTATTTTTGTTAAAATCTTGTTTTCTTTCTTCAAGAACTTCTCTTTGAAATTGAAATGTCATTCTTGGAATTTTTCGGAGTACATTACTAAAATGCTCTTCAATCATCATTTCCCACTCTTTACTCGAAGTGAACAGTGTCAATCGGTTCTCTGTTTTTTCAATAGCTGTTTCAATACATGAAACTAACTCTTCGTTAAAACTTCGGTCATAAGTGTCGCCAAATAAATAATAAATGCTGTTAGCTGTAACGATTAGTCCTGCTGTTAATTGCTTATTTATAAAAATCTCACCATCTATGATTTAATCACAAACTGCATACGCAAAAGTTGTTGTTCGTTGATTCCCTTCTAAAAGTGGAATTACTTTATCGTATTCTTCAATCTCTAACCTTCTCATACGACCTCCACAATTACTGTATCGGCCTCTACATTTTCAAAACAAAGATTTACCGTTCTCTTCAATGCTCTCGTTCTATGAATTGTACCTGCTGGAATTAACATAGAATCATTCGGTTTTAAAACTGCTGTCTCTCTATCTTGAAAATCGATCAGTAATTCTCCCTCTAACACAATGAATAATTCATCCGAATTAGAATGATAGTGCCAATCATATTCACCAGTAAATACAGCAATTCGTAAACAATGACTATTTACATTTGAAACGACGAAGTTCTTATGTTGTTCTTTAATATCTTTTGTTAACTCTAATAGATTTACTGTTTCCATAGTTCTCCCCACCCAATCCCCTCTATCGACTTTCACTTTCCGTTTAATTCCAAATTATCACAAAAATATACATTGCAACAAGCAATATCTCTCGTAAAGTTTTATTTACTTTTTGTAAAGCTTTATTTACATTTTACCTAAAAATGGATATAATAAATGTAACAAATTTACAAAAAGGAGACTTTGTATATTTGATACAAAATAAAGTAAAACAATTCCGCGTCGTTAGAGACATCACTCAAGAGCAATTAGCTTCCGCTGTTAATATCACTCGTCAATCCCTCATCGCCATCGAGAAAAATAAATACAACCCAAGTTTAGAATTAGCATTGAAATTATGTGAGTTTTTCGGCTGTAAAGTAGAGGATTTATTCCAATTAGATAAGACTGGGGAGGAAAAAAATGAAAAGTAATTTTATCCAAGGGTTTGCTTCGCATCTTACTATTTTAGTGTTAGGATCGGCCTTTCTTTATTTCAATAGTAGTGATGAAGAAAATGTTCGTTCTGCTCTTCTATTCGCTGGCACGTACATACTCTTATCTTTACTACTATTACTAGTTAAACGCATATTTTTTACGAAAAAAAAGAAAACAGCGAAACAGTATCCATTACCTGAGACAGATGAAAGAATTGAAAAGATGGGCTTAAAATTTATGGCCCAAGTTTTCGGTCTCTCTCAC
Organism: Bacillus sp. LK2; assembly: GCF_001043575.1. Taxonomy (NCBI): domain Bacteria; kingdom Bacillati; phylum Bacillota; class Bacilli; order Caryophanales; family Bacillaceae; genus Bacillus; species Bacillus sp. LK2. The sequence continues at coordinate 72,643 of NZ_LDUK01000013.1, read as the reverse complement.
TTAATTGGTTCTGCTATACTGTTTATTTTATATATCACCAACGAAAATTCGACGATACGAGTAGAGTATGCCCTATATTACTTGTTTGGAATTCTTTTCTTCACAATGATGTTCGGCTTGAAAATTGTGAAGAAATTAGATAATTAGTTTAAACAAAAAGACCCTTCCTACAAAGGAAAGGTCTTTTTTTATTTCTATTATGATAAAGCAGGAGCTTTTTCAAGAAGCTCTTTTACATCAGCGTATTGTAAGCCGTGCGCTTCTGCAACTGCTTCGAATGTTACATATCCATCTAATGTATTAATACCTTTTAGTAATGCAGAGTTGCCTAAGCAAGCGTCTTTGTAGCCTTTGTTAGCAATTTGTACTGCATATGGTACTGTTACGTTTGTTAATGCAAGAGTTGATGTGCGTGGAACCGCACCTGGCATGTTTGCAACTGCATAGTGAACAACACCATGTTTTTCATAAGTTGGATTGTCGTGAGTTGTAATACGGTCAGTTGTTTCGAAAATACCACCTTGGTCAATCGCGATATCTACAACGACAGAACCTGGTTCCATTGATTTAATCATTTCTTCTGTTACAAGTTTTGGTGCTTTTGCACCTGGAATTAATACTGCACCGATTACAAGATCAGATTCTCTTACAGCTTCTGCAATATTGTATGGGTTAGACATTAACGTTTTTACTTGATTACCAAAAATATCATCTAATTGACGAAGACGTTCTGCACTCAAGTCAATAATTGTTACATCTGCACCTAAACCAACTGCAATTTTTGCTGCGTTTGTACCAGCTTGACCACCGCCGACAATTGTTACTTTACCGCGTTTAACCCCTGGAACACCTGCAAGTAAAATACCTTTACCGCCTTTGTTTTTCTCAAGGAATTGTGCACCGATTTGCGCAGCCATACGGCCTGCAACTTCACTCATTGGTGCAAGTAATGGTAAAGAACGATTCTCTAATTGTACTGTTTCGTATGCAATTGATACAACTTTGTTATCAATTAATGCTTTTGTTAATTCTGGCTCTGGAGCTAAATGTAAGTATGTGAATAAAATTAAACCTTCGCGGAAATAACCGTATTCACTTTCAACTGGCTCTTTTACCTTCATAACCATATCTTGATTCCATGCTTCTTCAGCAGTTTCAACAAGTTTCGCACCAGCTTGTACGTATTCTTCATCTGTAAAGCCTGATCCTATACCTGATCCTTTTTGAACAAAAACTTCATGACCATTTTGTACTAAATGTACAGCTCCCGCTGGCGTCATTGCCACACGGTTTTCATTGTTTTTAATTTCTGTTGGAATACCGATACGCATTATTAGTTCCCCCTTGAGTTATGAAATGACCCCTGAATCATTTTTTAAAGCGCTTTCTACGCTCTTATATTTTAACATAATATCTCAATATTTTACAAAAAATAATACAAGTTTTCCGATAGAATTTCTTTCACATAAAAGGACAGTATGATTCTTATATATGAAAATCACCTGTCCAATTACTACAACTACTCATTATTTAAGATGTTTATGGATAACATCAACCGCACCTGTTACTTCAATAATTGTACCGGTAATCATATCCGAATCTTCCTCACATAAAAACGAAATAGTTCTTGCGATATCTTCACCTGTTCCGGATCTACCAATTGGTGTATTACTATCTTTTAGCTTTCTTGCTTCTTGAATCGTCGCTTCTTTCATTTCACCAATTATATCACCAGGACAAACCATGTTCGCAGTAATACCATATTCCGCTTCTTCGTAAGCTACTGTTTTCGTTAATGAAACAAGCCCTACTTTCGCAGCTGCAAAGGCTGAACGATAAATCCATCCAGGTGCGCTATCTGCTCCTTGAAAACCGTAGTTAATAATACGACCAAAGTTCTGTTTTCTCATAATCGGCACGACAAGTTTTAATAAATGAAACACCGCTGTTAAATTACCTTGGATCATTTCATTCCATTCGTCTTCTTCGTAATCGACTAATTTTTTCCGCTCAAATACATACGGACCAGCATTATTAATCAAAAAGTCAATTTTGCCAAAACGGCTCATCGCTTCTTCTACTATTTTATGTAAATCTTCCTTTTTCGTGACGTCAGCTTGCACGAACTGTAGACGTTCTTCCATATTTTTATAAGTTTCTTTCATTATCTCCATAGCACATATATCACTATGATACGTTACTGTTACCGAATATCCTTTAGCCAATAACTTTTCTGTTACTTGCTTTCCTAAACCTTTCGTACCGGCTGTAATGAGCGCGTGTCTCACAAAACTGCCTCCTTTTAAATTGCTATACTTCATATGTAACAAGTTCTCGCTCCAATTACAACTAAAATGAATTGAAACAAAGTTTTCAAAATTCTGTAACGTTTTAACAAGCACATTACCATAATTTGTTTTATAATTAAGTTGTAAAAGGTTATAAAAATGAATTGGGAGGAATCTACTATGAATAATACATATACAAATATTTTAATTGCAGTGGACGGTTCCAAAGAAGCAGAAAAAGCCTTTAAGAAAGCAATTCAAGTCGCAAAACGAAACAATGCAACATTAACAATTGCTCATATCGTTGATGTGAAAGCATATTCCGCAGTAGAGGCTTATAGCCGCGCAATTGCTGAGCGTGCAAATCTCTTTGCTGAAGACTTATTAGAAGACTACAAAAAGACTGCGATTGAAGCTGGTCTTGAAAAAGTCGAAACTGTATTAGAATTTGGTAATCCAAAATCTAAAATCTCAAAAGAAATTGCCCCAACACATAAAGTGGATTTAATTATGTGCGGTGCAACTGGTTTAAATGCTGTAGAACGTTTCCTAATTGGTAGCGTCTCTGAACATATTATTCGCTATGCGAAATGCGATGTCCTTGTTGTTCGTGGGGATGAAGAACAAGGTGAGCTTTAATTTATAAAGTGAAACTTTAATCAGTGGGGGTTGTCCATCCCCCACTGATTATTAGTTGAACCAATCGGGCGTTTACGGGCAGTTGATCTCCCACCTAACTCCCTCGCATTCGCCGAATTTTGAGGTGGGAGTCTTACTGCCCGTTAATGCGGGATAAATAAAACACCAAGTCCACATGGGCTTGGTGTTTTTCATTTCACATATTTTACTATAAATACAAGACAAGCTCCAATGAACGTTTCTATTTTTCCGTTCTATTTCTTTTTTATCTTTTACTTCTTGTACTTCCTTTTTGCTCGAAATCCATAAAGAAATACAGCAATCTACTACAAATAAAGTAAAGATAAATATTGCTATATGTATTGTTGTTACATTCTCAAATGAAAATATTTCTGGGAATGCAACGTGTAATACAATTAGCGTGTACAAAATTAACCCTATAAAATAAATACGTCTCATCTTCCATTCCTTTCTTATTTCCTAACATTAGGTTAACATACATTTTTTAGAAATAGACGGACAAAATATATGTGTTTAAAAAAGGAGGATGCTTTATGGAAGATTATGAACGAATCATTTTAGATGTGAACGGAAAAGAAATCGAGATGTTAAATACAATTCGCTCACACTTTAAAGAAAAGCATGGGGTTGAACTAAGTCACGGAGCGCTACTTCGAGATTTGATGGATATTGAGTATATTCGAATTACGGAAGATCGACATAAGTATGATTAATCGATGGATAATTAAGCCTAGAACATATTGTTCTAGGCTTAATTATATTCACACGTAAAATGTTATAATTAGGAAAAACATGTATGGAGGATGCTCTACTATGAAATCTGAAAATATCTCAAAACACTTTCACACATTACATGTACAAAGAAACCAGTTCCTTCCTAAACTTCATTCACTTTCACAAGAACAACTATGGTATAAGAAAGAAGACGCAAAATGGTCTATTGGCGAGCACTTTTATCACTTATATTTAATTACAAGGATGCTAAAAGTAGCGATTAAATTCTCTTTCGCTCTTATCCCCTATGCCAAACTAAGAAGAAATACCCCATTTGCAACTGAAATACATGACATTTATGCCGAATATAAAGAAAAGCATGGCAAAGGAATGAAAGCCCCTTGGATTTTAATCCCTTCAAAAAAAGTCTATTACTCTATGAATGTAAATGAATTAGAAGAATTACTTTCACGTGAAACAAATGAAATAAAAAAACTAGTTCAAAATATAGAAGAAAATATTGCAGGACATATCGTATTTTTAGATCCAATTGCTCACTATCCTAACCTTATTCAATCTATTCAACTATTAGCAATACATGAGAAGCATCATTTTATCATTATGAAAAATGACTATAAAACGCTCGATGCACCTCTAAAAATATAACAGACTGCTAATATTACTTTTTAGCAGTCTCTCTTATCTATTTAAGTTCCTGATGCTTCCCACCCATACCACCTGGCGCATTGCTATCTTGGTGTACAGTTAGTTCATTTGTTTTAGCATCTTTCGAAACTCTATATGTATACGATTCATTTGGTTCATCTTTAAACTGTACATTCATACCGTAAGAACCGTTTTTACTATAAAAGGCCGGTTTTATGTATGAAATATCACTTTCTTTATATCCTTTTTCTTGCAGATGCCACATCGTTGCAATAATCGCTTCTTCTCGCTTCTCTTGTTCACCAACAATCATATATTTGTCCAAAAGAAATACTTTAACATTTGCAAGTAAGCTAATTAATAGTACAACGATAAATATTGTTCTTTTCATAGATTCCCCTCAATTATTATTTTTTACTATATCATAACTTGAATACTAAAAAAAAAGAAAGTACGCCACCCTTTAACAGAATGGCGTACTTTCCAACTTAATTTTTAATAACCTCTTTAGTTAAACTCTTCGCTTTCTCCAAAGCTTTTTCAATTTGTTCAAAGCCTGTTCCACCAGCACTGTTACGGCGCTTTACAGCTGCATACGGTGAAAGAACTTCATATAAATCTTCCTCAAATAACGGACTCATTTCTTTATATGTTTCAAGTGGTACATCTAATAAATAGATTCCTTTTTGTGTGCAATGTAGAACTAACTTCCCAACAATTTCATGAGCTTGACGGAATGGCAGTCCCTTGCTTGCTAAATAGTCAGCAATTTCTGTTGCGTTAGAGAAATCTTGCGTCACAGCTTGCCCCATTTTTTCTTTGTTTACAGTCATCGTTTCAAGCATGCCCGCCATAATATGAAGGCATCCTTCTACTGTTTTCACTGTATCAAACATTCCTTCTTTATCTTCTTGTAAGTCTTTATTGTAAGCAAGCGGCAATCCTTTCATTACAGTAAGTAAGCTAAATAAATTGCCATATACTCTGCCTGTTTTACCGCGAATGAGCTCAGCCATATCGGGATTTTTCTTTTGCGGCATAATACTACTTCCTGTCGCGTATTGGTCGCTCATTTCAATAAATTGAAACTCTTGACTACTCCATAAAATAAGTTCTTCGCAAAAGCGTGATAAGTGCATCATGAGCATAGATGAGTTACTTAAAAACTCCAGTATGAAATCACGATCACTTACCGCATCTAAACTATTTTCATAGATTCCATTAAATCCAAGAAGCTCCGCACTATATTCTCGGTCAATCGGGAATGTTGTACCAGCTAGCGCTCCTGCTCCTAATGGTGAAATGTTAATACGCTTTAACGAATCTTCATAACGATTCACATCGCGCTCTAACATCCAAAAGTAAGCAAGAATATGGTGAGCAAATGAAATCGGCTGTGCACGTTGCAAGTGCGTATATCCAGGCATAATTGTTTCAATGTTATTTTCCGCTTGATGAACAAGAACAGTTTGCAATTGTTTGGTAGCTTTTATAATATGTTCTACTTTTTCTTTTAAATATAAGTGCATATCTGTCGCCACTTGATCGTTACGACTTCGGCCTGTATGAAGTTTTCCTCCTACTTCGCCAATTTGTTCAATTAACATTTTTTCAATGTTTAAGTGAATATCTTCTGCTTCTACCGAGAATTGGAGTTTATTCTCTTTTGCTTCTTTTAATAAATACTGAAGCCCTATCTTTATTCTCTCTGCTTCTTCTTTCGTAACGATGCCTTGTTTTGCTAGCATTGTTACGTGTGCAATACTCCCATTTATATCTTGATTTACTAATTGTTGGTCGAAGGAGATGGATGCTCCAAACTCTTCAACCCATGCTTCCGCTTCTTCTGTAAAACGTCCGCCCCAAAGTTTGCTCACGCTTCCACCTTCTTTTGATTCACTTGACTATATACTTTCGTAGGTAAACCGAATAATGAAATGAATCCAACTGCTGCATCATGATTAAATTCATCATCGACAGTATACGTTGCTAATTTTTCATCGTATAAAGAGTATTCAGACTTACGCCCTTCTACAATTGCATGACCTTTAAATAATTTCACACGCACTGTACCTGTTACATGTTTTTGCGTTTCTTGTAAGAAAGCATTGAGTGCTTGTTTTAAAGGTGAGAACCATAAGCCGTTATAAATTAATTCTGTTAGTTTTTGCTCAATCATCGGTTTGAAATGAGCAACCTCTTTCACAAGTGTTAAATCTTCAAGTTCTTTATGCGCTGTTATTAATGTCATTGCTGCTGGGCATTCATATACTTCACGAGATTTAATACCGACAAGGCGATTTTCTACATGGTCGATACGTCCCACGCCATGTTTTCCAGCAAGTGCATTTAACGTTTTAATTAATTCTGAAAGTGAATATGCAGTGCCGTTTAAAGTCGTCGGTACTCCTGCTTCAAATCCGATTTCTACAAACTCTGGTTTATTCGGTGTATCTTCTAATGCCAATGTCATCTCGTATGCATCTTCTGGTGGCGCTGCCCATGGATCTTCTAAAATTCCACATTCGTTGCTGCGTCCCCATAAATTTTGATCGATTGAAAATGGGCTATCTAAATTAATTGGAATTGGTACATCATTTTCTTTTGCATATGCAATTTCTTCTTCACGTGACCATTTCCATTCACGTACAGGCGCAATCACTTCTAAATATGGATTCAATGCTTGAATAGAAACTTCAAAACGAACTTGGTCATTTCCTTTCCCTGTACATCCGTGTGCAACTGCAGTTGCACCTTCTTGTTCTGCGATTTCTACTAATTTCTTCGCAATAAGTGGACGAGACAATGCCGAAACGAGAGGATATTTCCCTTCATACAACGTATGGGCCTGTAATGCCATCAATGCATATTCATTCGCGAATTCTTCTTGAACATCAATCATATACGATTTAATTGCTCCTACTGAAAGTGCTTTTTCTTTTACAAATGCTAAGTCTTTACCTTCCCCTAAATCTAAACAAAGCGCGATAATATCATAATTCTTCTCTTGTAACCATTTAATTGCAACGGAAGTATCAAGACCTCCGGAATATGCTAACACAACTTTTTTCTTCTCCATTTTGCATCCCCCTAAAGAATAAATATTCATTTTCTTTTATAATAATTCAAACTTTAACACCTTTTATAAAATGTATCAAGGGGCATTTTCAATTTTTTTCAAACAATTTCGTCGAACTTCTTTCTGTTTTTATGTACAATATAAGCAGGAAAATGGGGGTGAACTTATGGAAAAGTATTTCTTATACGATGAACATCTAGGAATTGAAATTCCGCATTTACAAGAAGACTGGGAAGACATCCCCGAAAAAATGCAACATGCTATTTTACTAAGATGGGAACAAGTTCGCGGGAAAATTCCTGATCGCATAAAAGAACTCGAACACTATATTAATGCAAAACAACATCATTTAAATAACGAGGAAGACTTCGAAATTTCTTGCAAACTTAATTCAGAAATTGCCGATCTCGCTTCCATCATTAATGATCTTTGGCTTTGGTATCGTCTTACCCAAAATGTATCTGAGGGAAAAGCACACCAATGAAAAAAGCATGCCCCTCAATTACTTTGGGTCATGCTTTTTTGTCGTAACACGATTTACAATATATTTCTTGCGCTGTTTTTGCTAAACATACATCAAACGGGCCAACTAATATACTTCTTTCTTTCGGCAACTTCACAAAAGCAACAAGCTCTTCTTCGTATTCAATCTTTTTCTGACATGAAACACATTGTAATTCTTTTCTTTTAAACATGTCTTTTAGCATATCTCCACTCTCCCTTTCATCTATCTATATCAATATAATCTCATAACAATTAAAATTTGTAAAAAAATGACACATCCCAAAGTGAATTATTCATATACTATGTACAAAAGAAGGCCTCAAACTTATGCGAGCTTTCATTATTATCGCTTTAACTTTTTTAAGTGTGATTAGCTGGGATGCATTTTTTAAAGATAAAAGTGATAAGAACAATACCACTGAATAAAAACCCATCTTTTCTTACTTATTGGACAAACTTTAAAAACTGTCCAATCTTACGGAATAGCTTAGGCTTTTCTACAAAAATATTTAAACATAACAATTTTTGTAGATTCCCTCCGTTTATTGTCGGTTTCCATCCGCATACATTTTTTGAAAGTATGATATAATAATATAAATCTTGAAGGAAGGGATTTTGATATCATGATCGCTCGAAGGAGCATGTGGCATCGTATTGACGAATCATACACGTAGCGTATTTTTCAGCTCAGATACTTTAGTCTAGCGAAAAAAATACGAGAGTGGGGAAATTATGATTGCCCGAAGGATAATTTGGCAAAAAAAAGACTCTTCTTACACATAGCGTTTTGTTTAGGACTTAATTGTTACTAGCTAAACAAAACAAAGAAGAGCAGGATTGCTAAATGACGAATCCTACTCCACGTTTTGTTTAGTCGTTTTAAGACTTAAACTAAAACGAAGGTAGGGAGAATTGATGGACGAGAGGATTATTCGTTATTTCTTCAGCGACATATAGCGTAGTTAGTTTTTTCGTAAACTAACTGAAAGCTACATGTGAGCTCGTAGTTAGTTTACAACACAAAAAGGACTACTAACTACGGAAAGAAGGAATAACGATGAGGAACATCCAAAGTCGACAAATTATTAAAGAAATTTTTATGGTTTTAATCGGTTCATTTATTTTAGCAGCAGCGCTATATCACATTCACTTCCAAAACCACTTAACAGAAGGTGGCTTTGTAGGTATTGCACTATTCATCCAAAATTTTTATGATATTTCACCATCTATTTCAACTGTAATAATGGACATCCCAATTATTTTACTATGCGCTTCATTTTTAGGTAGAAAAATGGTTGGCTATTCATTCTTAGGTTCAATTTCATTCGGAGTATTTTATTCCCTTATGGAAAATTATTCTCCTTTTACGGTAGACTTATCAAATAATTTATTTATAGCTGCAATAGTTGGCGGTGCGTTAGCTGGTATTGGACTCGGTTTTATATTGCGATTTGGCGGTGCAACCGGTGGAGACGATATTTTGACAATTGTATTAAGTAAACGAACTCGTTTTACAATTGGGCAAATTTTCTTCGTCTTTGACGCGATTGTTCTTGCGCTTTCATTATATTATTTAAATTGGACAGAAATCGCTTTTACTATTCTTTCGATTGCCGTGCAGGCAAAAACATTGGATTTAATTTACTATCCAAAAGCAGAAAAGAAAGCAGAAAAGAAACCAGTATCTATTCCAATGTCCAAAAAACATGCGACAAACTAAAAAGCGAAAGGCTTCGGCCTCTCGCTTTTTTTCATGCTCTCTTTTCTTTTTCTAATATGTAGCGTACTTGATAAAACTTATTTGCAAATTCAGTAACATTCCTCGTTAAGCGATAGTTCACTGTAGAGCCAATTGCCATTCCGAGTACAGGAATACCTTGGAATAATTTACGACGAAGAGCATAAATCGAAAATGTCTTCAAAATTTGTTTTAACACAACCTCAGTAGAAGCTGGCTTTAACACTTCTTCGTCTCCTTCATAAAAGAATGAATCTTCTTGCTCGAGTTCTCTCAGTAAATTGTACCATGCATATTGCTGAAGTCTTGCTGGTAATAATGCTGCATGGAATACTTTCAACGCGAGCATCATTTCATACGGCTTGTTCGCATCATGCCCAAATGATGTCGCAATAAGTTGTACAGCCTTCACATTTAATGCAATCATAACCGGAAAATCAGCCGTTAATAATAATAGACCGCCAGCACCTGTTGCCCCGCCTTGTACGAATGAATATAGACGATGGCGTGCTGTTTGCTGCTCTGCTATGTATGTTAATTGATCAATAGATAACGCCTTCAAATCTTCAAGTTGCTCAATTGATTCATCAAATAATCTCGATGTTCCTAAAATACGATTACGTGCATCTAACTGTGATTGCGAACTTTGAATGAGTGCATGCAAATGAAAGAGCCATCCATCTGCTTTCGCAAAGAAATCTTTTCGTTTTTTCTCAGGCAGTTTCGTAATTGTAGTATGCAACCACTTATCAAACATTTTTTGAAAATCAGTCGCTTCTTGCTCTACTAATTGCCCTTCCCACTCTTTTATATTTTCTAAAATGGCTTGTTCTCGCTTCGATCGCATCGCAACAACCACCTCGTTCGATTTTTTTCTATTGTAACATATTTCCGCTTATTCTTTACAATTAGCTCAACCAATTGAATAAAAAGGTGATTTTCTCCATATTTCAAATTATAATTATCCACATATTAATGAATAAGGGGCGATCACATACATGTATCCACGTGCAAAGGCCTTCGGTATTGTAATACGGGATAATTTCCTTCTCGTACAAGAGTATAGCACGGCCGATGAAACCTATTACCGACCTCTTGGTGGATCAATTGAACTCGGAGAAAAATCGGCTGAAACAGTCATTCGGGAGTTTAAAGAAGAACTTCATACAGAAGTGGAAATTATCGATTATTTAGGTTGCTTGGAAAACATTTTTCATGCAGATGATGAAATTGCTCATGAGATTATTCAACTATATACAATCCGCCTTTTAAATACATCACTACATACAACAGAAATATTCCCCATATATGATGAACAAACATCTTCCTATGCAAAATGGATCCCCATCACTGCATTCATTCAGAAGGAAAAAGTGCTATATCCGGATGGAATCATAAAATATATCCAAAAGAAAAAAGACGAAATCCTTTAGGATCTCGTCTTTTTTCATGCATATATTAGCCAATATTTCCAAGACGTAATACGTCACGAGCGATCATAACTTCTTCGTCAGTTGGAATTACGATAATTTTTACTGGAGAGTGTGGGAAGCTGATGAATGCTTCTTCACCAAATACGTTATTACGTTTTGCATCGAAGTATACGCCCATGTACTCAAGGCCTTCTAATACGCGCTCACGAATAACTGCACTGTTTTCACCGATACCAGCTGTGAAGATGATTGCGTCTACACCTTTCATACGAGCTGTGTAAGAACCGATGTATTTGTGGATACGGCTTACGAATACATCAAGTGCTACTTTCGCACGGTGGTCGCCTTCTTCTTCTTTAGAAATGATGTCACGTAGGTCACTAGAGTAACCAGTAAGACCTAACATACCACTCTTCTTGTTTAATACGTTAACTACTTCTTCTACTGTTTGGCCTGTTTTTTCCATGATGTATGGAATTAACGCAGGGTCAATGTTACCAGAACGTGTACCCATTGTTACACCAGCAAGTGGAGTGAAGCCCATAGAAGTATCGATAGACTTACCGCCTTCTACTGCTGCGATACTTGCACCGTTACCTAAGTGACAAGAAAGTAGGCTTAAGCTTTCAAGTGGACGACCTAATAATTCAGCTGCACGCTCAGTTACATATTTATGAGAAGTTCCGTGGAAACCGTATTTACGGATGCCGAATTTCTCATAGTACTCATATGGTAAGCTGTATAGGAATGCAGATTCCGGCATTGTTTGGTGGAATGCTGTATCGAATACTGCTACTGCTGGTACGTTTGGTAATACTTCTTGGAACGCTTTAATACCAACAAGGTTTGCTGGGTTGTGAAGTGGTGCTAAATCGCTTAATTCTTCGATATCAGCTAATACTTCATCATTAATTAAAACAGAATCAGCAAATTTTTCGCCGCCGTGTACAACACGGTGACCGATACCGCCAATCTCATCAAGAGATTTTACGATTCCGTTTTCAGTTAATTTGTTAAGAAGCATATTAACTGCTACTGCGTGATCTGGAATATTTGTAATTTCTTTTTGCTTTTCGCCATTTACAGTAATTGTGAAGACACTATCTTCTAAACCGATACGTTCTACTAAACCTTTTGTTAATACTGTTTCACTTGGCATTTCAAATAATTGGAATTTTAAGGAAGAGCTTCCTGCGTTAATCGCGATGATTTTTGACATCTAGTCTTTCGCCCCTTTTTCTCTTGGTAGTTGTGTGGATCATTCCACAAACCGCTCGATTTTATCTAATTAAATTCACTCACTATGAAAACGTTTCATCATCAGTAAATTTTATACTCACGATTTTAATTTAAACATCGTCCGACATATATTTCAAGTGAAAAAATTGTAACACCAAGAAAAAAAATATATTACAGATTTCAAAAAAATTCAGTTAAATCTTGTATACATTAAAAAATATTATATATCATATACAACTGTACTATATTAAATACTAACCCTGTTACATATATACTGTATTATTTATGTGCTGCAAACCAAGTATTTAATTGATCCATAATATCCTCCATAGCCTTCATGTTAGAGAATTTAGGTAATTCCACTAGTAGTGCCTGTTTCGGCATTGTTACACTCTGGCCTTTCTTTTGGAGAACAAATATACTTTTTGCATTTTTCTCGTTTTTAAACATGGAAACAGGTAGCTGTAACAACCCTTGAATAAAACATGTTTCTTTAATAAACGCATGTAGTTTTGGCGCCTGATCACTTTCAAAAATGAAGTTTGGTACTAAGAAGAATAAATACCCGCCTTCTTTCGTATGTTTCACACTTTGTTCAATAAATAAGTGATGCGCATATGACATTCCTTCATCTGCTTTTAATGCATATTCACTTGCACCGATTTCATTTGGATAGTAACCAATTGGTAAATCTGAAACAACTGCATCAACCGGATCGATATAAAGTGGTGCTAGTCCATCTTGATGGAAGAATTCGATTGCATGCTTTTGTAAATTCGCATTTACTAAAGCAAGTTTGATTAGCACTTCATCCACTTCTACACCAAATCCACTCATTGCTAGTTCTTCTTTGGCACTATTAAACACTGTAGTCATTAAGTTACCTGTTCCAATTGCAGGGTCTAAAACAGTAATTTCTTTTTGACCTTGCATAAATTTATGGAATAAGTAGCTCATGAACATTCCAACTGCATCAGGCGTCATTTCGTGATTCGCTTGCACGCCTTCTTTCATTCCTTTTAAAATGGCTAGCTGAAATGCTTTACGAATTTCTTCACCTTTATATGTTTCTTCATTAAACGTACTATATTCACGATTCAACCTTTCAATTGTTGATTCGGATAATTCCTCTTGTAAAATCGCTCCTTCAAACAAGTTATCCCCTGTTTCTACAAGCGCCTCTAAATATGTTACATCTAATTCTTTACGTAAAACTACCGTAGAAGAATCAAAAATAGAAAATAATGTTTCTACTGTCTGACTCACGTACATTCCTCCTTCTCTCATTTACACATAACTTATATCATACCACAAAGTGATTTTTTCCAAAAAGAAAAAGCGACCTCTTGTAAAGAGCTCCCCTTCAAGTTGTTTATGATGTAACGTCTTTTCTCATATATTGGTTCAGTTAACAATACATGAGAAAAGACGACCTCTTCTAAAGTAAAACTTTAGTTAGAGGTCGTCTTCTTTTACATTACTTCGCAGCTTTTGCTGCTTCTAATGCTGCTTCATAGTTTGGATGGCTTGTACCTTCGCTTACGTATTCTACGTAAACTACTTTGTCATTGCTATCTACTACGAATACTGCACGAGCAAGTAAACGAAGTTCTTTCATTACTAAGCCGTAAGCTTCACCGAATGAAAGGTCACGGTGGTCAGAAAGTGTCGCAACATTTTCTAAACCGTTAGCTGCACACCAGCGTTTTTGAGCGAATGGTAAATCAACGCTAATTGTTAATACTTTCGCATTTTCAATACCTGCTGCATCTTGGTTAAAACGACGAGTTTGTGCATCACATACACCTGTGTCGATTGAAGGTACAACACTAATTAATTTCACTTCACCTTTGTATGTTTCTAAACTTACTGGAGATAAGTCATTTGCTAATACTTGGAAGTTTGGCGCTTGGTCGCCAACTTTAACTTCTGTTCCAACTAAAGTAATTGGGTTACCTTTAAAAGTTACGTTTGCCACTTAAAAATCCTCCCTTATTTAAACAAAATATGTACAATGTAAATGATAGTTTGTCCCTATCGATAATGCAAATAAAATCGCTTCATTTACAAAAAAATAAAGAAGCTAATCCATTGATTAGCTTCTTTACTCATTAAATTTGAAATTCTGGATCATCTTCTTTTCGTTTATCCATCATTTCTTTCACTTTATCAACAGCTTGTGGCGCTAATTCAATTATTTTGTCAATAACATGTGTTTGTTTATCTAAATGTAAAACTTTCACACCTTCTCCATTTATAACGAGAAAGGCAACTGGATTAATGGAAACTCCACCACCGCTACCTCCTCCAAATGGATGACGACCAGAATGTTCTACTTTTCCAAATTCACTTCCACCAGCAGCAAATCCAAAACTTACTTTTGAAACGGTAAGAATTACACTTCCATCTGCCGCTTTAATTGGATCACCAACAATTGTATTTACATCAGTCATTTGTTTTAAATGCTGCATTGCGGTTGTCATTAAACCTTGAATTGGATGGTCCATTCTATATCCCCCCTATGCTTGAACAGATTTATCTGCCATACCAGACTTTTGCTTTCTCATAAACATGAGTAGTTTTACCCCTGTTTTCACAGTACGAAATATATGAAAGGAAGCCGTTAATTCACATCTTGATGCAAATCCCTTCCCTTGAAAAACAGGTGTAATTTCAAATTCTGGTACGTCGACAATATGCATATATTGTCCTACAACTCCAGCAGCCATTCCTTTTGTCCCCCATGCATATCCAGTGACAATTCCAGTACTAGCTGCGTCGCCTGCTCCAATTTGTGAATGCCATTTCCAACTATTGATTTTCACTCGTTTGAGAAAATCTTTAAGAATAGTATGAACTTCTTGAAGCTTTTTTATCAGTTCTCCAATGCTATCAAGTTGTGCCATAATTTTATTATCTATTCCGCCATCTTTTTCAGCCTTTTCGATTTTCTGCCCTGTCTTTTTCTGCTGTTTTTCAATTCTTTCCAATACATCAAACGTATATCGAATCATCCATATTTTCACTTGAAATAAACACTGTTTTTCCATTTCTGAATATAAAAACGTCACCTTAAGCGTTATTTTCGATAGTAGTATTAGCAAAATAAAAAGGAGAAGAATTATCATTCCAATTACGAGCCATTTCATTCGTACCATCCTTTCACTCCATACCCATTATCGACAAGTTTATTCATCATTAAACAACCTTTTATAAAATTGAATATAAAAATTTTTCTAAAAATAAAAAGGAATTTTGACATTTTATATCGAAATATACTATTTGAGCATATCATTCAGAATACACTCTCATGATATGCAGCACTAAGATTAGAAAATTTGACTGCAGTGGAGGGATACATAATGGCAGATCGTCGCAATTTATTTTTCTTTTATGGTGATGACAAAGTAACGCTCGTTGAAAAAATGAAACCAATATATCGTATTTTAGAGGAGAATGGATTTACCATATTAGATCATCCAAAAAATGCAAACGCTATCGTCAGCGTTGGAGATGATGGAACTTTCTTACAAGCCGTTCGCAAAACCGGTTTTAGAGAAGATTGCTTATACGCAGGTATTTCGACGAAAGATGAAATTTCTTTCTACTGCGATTTCCACATTGACCACGTTGATACAGCCCTTCAAGAAATTACAAAAAACGAAATTGAAGTGCGAAAATATCCAACAATTAAAGTAGATGTAGATCACGGCACATCTTTCCATTGTTTAAATGAATTCTCATTACGCTCTAGCATCATTAAAACATTTGTCGTAGATGTACACGTCGACGATTTACATTTCCAAACATTTAGAGGTGATGGATTAGTTATCTCCACACCAACAGGAAGTACCGCTTATAATAAATCATTACATGGTGCAGTTGTCGATCCACTTATCCCATGTTTCCAAGTAAGCGAACTAGCTTCTTTAAATAACAACACATACCGTACACTCGGATCACCGTTTCTTTTAAATCACGAACGTACGTTAACTTTAAAACTTAGACCAGATGGAAATGATTATCCTGTTATCGGAATGGATAACGAGGCACTTAGCATTAAACAAGTGGAGAAAGCTGTTGTTCGATTAAGCGATAAACAAATTAAAACTGTTAAATTAAAAAATAATTCCTTCTGGCAAAAAGTACAGAGAACGTTTTTATAGTAATAAAATAACCCTCGAATTATGGAAATCCCATAATTCGAGGGTTATTTATTTCCCCCGCTATTGGCGCACATCCTCATATCATTGTCAGTTTTTATCGGTAAATCGATATATTTCGAAAATCGCTAATATACTTTCACACATCTTTTCTATACACAATCTCCCCATCAATGACGGTCATTTCTGCTTGTACTTCTTTTATTTCTTCTGCCTCAATTTCAAATATGTTGCGATCTAATATCGTAAAGTCTGCTTCATATCCTCTTGCGATTTGCCCCCGCTTCGCTTCTTTGCCAATTGCGTATGCACTTCCTGTCGTAAACAAAGAAACTGCCTCATATACCGTTAACTTTTCTTCTGGCATATAGCATACGCCGTCAATAAAGCTTCGACGTGTAACAGCACTATATATGCCTAAAAACGGATTTACTTGTTCAATTGGAGCATCAGATCCTCCGTTACAATGTAATCCCGCATCGAGTAACGTCTTCCAAGCGTATGTATAACGGAGGCGATGTTCTCCTAGTTTTTCAATAACTGATGGAAAATCCGACGATACAAAGACAGGCTGGATATCAATAATTGCTTGCAAACTCTTCATTCTTTCAATTAAGTCTTCACGAGCAAGCTGGCAATGAATAATACGGTCACGTAATCCTTCTGCTGGTGGATATAATTCAAGCGCATCAATGACATATTCAAGCGATAAATCACCGATTGTATGAATCGCAACCGGCATTTGTAAATCACGAGCTTTTTTCACTAACTCTGCAAGCTCTTCACGTGAAAAAATGGCAACTCCATTCGTTTCCTTCGCATCTTCGTACGGTTCGCTTAATAAAGCCGTTCTTCCGCCAAAAGAGCCGTCAGAAAAAATTTTCATCGCTCCAAATTCAATATAATGCTTATTTTCATATTCGTTTCGTTCATTCGCTACTTCATGATGGACGAGTAAATGTGCTTTAAATGGCATTTCGTTTATAACATACGAAAACGCATTGTACGTTTTTTGAAAGCCACCATAATAATTTAAGTCTTCCGTATGTCCGCCAACTAACCCGTATTGCCAGCAGTCTGAAATAGCTGTTTGTAACGCGCTTTGCAAATACACTCCATCTATTTCAGGCTGAACATGTTTAATTAACTCTTGTCCTTGCTCATATAGAAGTCCTGTTAACTTATTAGACGCATCACGACCAATTTTCCCGCCTTTCGGGTCTTGTGTCGCTTCTGTTATGTTCGCTTGTTCCAATATGTATGAATTCACCCATGTAACGTGACGACAAACGCGCTTTAATAAAATCGGATGCTCTTTAGAAATCTCATCTAAATCACGTATATGAACATGCTTTGTATCTGTAAAATTATTTTCATTCCAGCCTTCCCCGATAATCCATGTTCCTTGTGGAGCTTCTTCTACTCGCTTCTGAACAAGAATAAGCACTTCGCTATAAGATGTACAATTTGATAAATCTAAACGGAGCAACCTCTCTCCATGCCCAATAAGATGCATATGGCTATCAACGAGCCCCGGAATCATTGTTTTTCCTTCTAAGTCATACAACTTCTCCGCAGAATATCGATTTTCTAACTCTTCCTTACTCCCGATATCAGCAATCATGCCGTTTTCAACGTAAATAGCTTCCGCTTTTTCATTTTCTTCTCTCATCGTGTAAATGGTGCCGCCATACCAAATTTCTCCCATATACTCATCCCCTTTTTCCTTTAGTCTAAATTAAAGTGTATAAAAAAAGCACCATTCCGATTAAAAATGGTGCTTTTCCAAAAATTAATTTTGTTCAGTAGGATTCGTTGTAATTTGCCATTCAATACTAAATTTATCTTTTACTTGTCCGTATGCTGGGCTCCAGAAAGTTTCTTGAAGTGGCATTAAAACTTCGCCACCTTCTTGTAACTTATCAAATACTTCTTTTGCTTTTTCTGCATTACTAATTCGAATTGCAATCGTTACTTGAGATCCAATCGCATGCCCTTTACCTGGGAATGTATCAGAAATCATAAGTTCCGTATTACCAATTTTTAAATGAGCATGTGCAACGCGCTCTTTTGCTTCAGCTGGAATCGGGTATTCTGGATTTTCAGGCATGTCACCAAAAGTTTGCATTACTTCTACTTTTGCATCTAATGCCTCTTTATAAAACTGTACAGCTTCTTGCCCACTACCATCTAAAACTAAGTACGGATTGATACCTAAAATCATACGGACACCTCTTTTTTAAGTTTTTAAAACAGAACTTGTGTTCGCTTTTATAATATCATACGTTTTACATCTTATTCAACTATTTACCCCTTCATTTTCGAAATTATTTTGAAGGAAGCTCCATCTCTTGTTTTCTAAGTTCAATACGGCGAATTTTTCCAGAAATCGTTTTTGGTAGTTCATCTACAAATTCAATTTTGCGAGGGTATTTATATGGTGCAGTCAGTTCTTTGACGTGTTCTTGAAGCACTGGAATTAATGTTTCTTCGTTCTCTTGTATATTCTCTCTTAATACGATAAATGCCTTCACGACACTTCCGCGAATTTCATCTGGACTTGCGACAACAGCACATTCTCTTACGTATGGATGTTTTACAAGTGCATCTTCTACTTCAAACGGTCCGATTGTATAACCAGAGCTAATAATGATATCATCTCCGCGTCCTTCAAACCAAAAATAGCCGTCTTCATCTTTTTTCGCTTTGTCACCGGTAATATAATAATCGCCGCGGAATTGCATCGCTGTGCGCTCATCGTCTTTATAATATTGTTTAAAGAGTGCTGGTGTTTCAATATGAACCGCAATATCACCAACTTCTCCTACCTGTACTGGAATTCCTTCCTCATTTACGATATCAACATGGTTTCCTGGCGTCGGTTTTCCCATTGACCCTGGTCTAATGTCCATTCCTTTCATTATACCAACAAGTAACGTGTTTTCCGTTTGCCCATAACCGTCTCTTACTGTAATATCGAAATGCCTTTGGAACGTTTCAATAACTTCCCTGTTTAACGGTTCACCTGCTGATACAGCGCTATGTAACGCCTCTAAATTGTACTCACTTAAGTTTTCTACCTTTGCCATTAATCTATACTCAGTCGGCGTACAACAAAGCACATTCACCTTGTTATCACCTAATAAATTCAAATACGTTTTCGGTTCAAATTTACCGTGATATACAAATCCTGTTGCACCTGAACCGAGAGTCGCTAAAAACGGGCTCCAAATCCACTTTTGCCAACCTGGACTAGCCGTTGCCCATACAACATCATTTTCTTCAATTCCAAGCCAGTTTGGAGCGCTTGTACGTAAATGTGCGTATGCCCATGCATGCGTATGAACAACACCTTTTGGATTTCCTGTCGTCCCTGACGTATAAGATAAAAAGACCATATCTTCTTTATCTGTCTTCGCTATTTCTAGCATGTCACTTTCTGTTTCTAACGCTGTTTTTAAGTTTGTCCATCCATCTACTGATCGCTCGCTCAGAACGAATTTTTGAAGAGAGTCCATCGCCTCTACCTCGTCAAATTGTCCAATATACGGTTCGTAGCTGACGATTGCCTTCACTTCCCCGTGCCCAATACGATACTCAATATCTTTTTTACGCAACATTTCTGAGCTTGGAATAACGACAAATCCTGCTTTAATCGCAGCGATATACGTCATGTAAGCTTCAATTAAGCGCGGCATCATAATAAGGAGCTTGTCCCCTTTTTGCAAGCCACTTTTTATAAAAGCGTTTCCAATTTTATTCGCACCTTGCATTAGTTCAAAATATGTAACCTCTCGTCTATTTCCTTTATCATCTTGCCAAATTAAAGCAAGCTTCTCTTTATCGCCTGTATATTTCTCTATTTCCGAAACTAAATTATAAGACGGTGGCGCCAACAATTCCTCTCTCTTCATAAACATCCTCCTTTATTTCTATGCCTCCCTTATATAATAAAGAATTTTCTGTAAATTTTGAACCCTCTTCTTTTGACAAATTTTTCAGTTTTGCTGAATTGGTAAATGAAACTATATCGACAGTTTCTCAAATATATCGACGTAAAACTAAATATATCAACGTTCGACAGGTGATATCGACTTACCGACAAAAAGCGACACAACAAAAAAGAAAGAGCGGGAAAACCCGCTCTTTCTAAGCCATCGTATATGGGATTATTTTTGGAAACCGCCTAATTGTTGCTCAGCTAGTGAAACTAGACGTTTAGTGATTTCGCCACCAACAGAACCGTTAGCGCGAGATGTTGAATCAGCTCCAAGTTGAACACCAAACTCTTGAGCGATTTCGTATTTCATTTGATCTAATGCTGCTTGAGCACCAGACACTGCTAATTTATTTGTGCTTGCCATGTTGTATCACCTCCTTGTGAGTATAGAGTGTGATAAACAACATGACTTCATACATATTTTAGATATGGTAATTTATGGTTTTAGAAAAGTTCTTCGAATTTTTCTTCTTCCGCCGCTACTTCTACCGTTTGTAATACCATTTGTTCTGTGTTTGCTACAGCTTCTTCAATTAACGGCGTGAAATCGTATTTCGCTTCAAAACGATTTGCTTTCTCACGCTTCGGTTTCGTCGCTGGGCTTGCTGGTGTGAATACTGTACAGCAGTCTTCGTATGGACGAATTGAAATATCATATGTGCCAATTTCTTCAGCGATTTTAATAATTTCTAATTTATCCATCGTAATAAGCGGGCGAATAACAGGATAGTTTGTCACTTCGTTAATCGTATGCATACTATCTAACGTTTGGCTCGCTACTTGTCCAAGACTTTCACCAGTCGTAATTGCAAGTGCATTACGCTCCTCTGCGATACGCTCTGTAATACGCATCATCATACGACGCATAACCGTCATAGAATAGCTAGATGGAATTTCTTTATTAATTGTTTTTTGCACTTCAGTAAACGGAACAAGGTGAAGTGTTACACGTTTACAGTATTTCGTTAACTCTTGTGCTAAATCGATTACTTTTTGTTTCGCGCGCTCACTTGTGAAAGGTGGACTATGGAAGTGAACTGCCTCCACAGATACGCCGCGTTTCATCGTTAAGTAAGCTGCTACCGGGCTATCGATACCACCAGAAAGAAGTACCATTACTTTTCCGCCAACGCCAACTGGTAAACCGCCAGCTCCCATGCGCTCATCACACATAATATAGCTGTAACCACTGCGAATTTCTACACGTACATTCACATCTGGATTATGAACGTCTACTGTGATATCCTCTGTATTTTCTAAAATGTGCCCACCGATTTCTGGAAGTAACTCCATCGTCTTCATTGGGAAGCGCTTATCAGAACGGTGCACTGTAATTTTAAATGTTTTCACATCGTCTTTTACTTGTAAGAAAGCTGCTAGTGCACCTTTTTTAATATCTTCTAATTCTGATGGTACTTTCATCGCTAAGTTAAACTTATGAATACCGAATACATCTTTCAATCTTTCAGAAATTGCTTCATGATCTTCACCGTTTAATTGGATGTACATACGGTCATGTGTTGCATCGATTTTAATGTTTGGGAATTTTTTTAATTTGAATTTCACATTATCTCTTAACGTACTTACAAATTTAGAGCGGTTCTTACCTTTAGTCGTCATCTCTCCGTAACGAACTAAAATATATTCATATGTCATCATATTTCTTTACCTCATCACTTCATATAATTTTGGCATTGTCTCTTTAACAATACCTTCAAATTGTTTTACTTCTTCCATCGTGTTTTCCGGTGCTAGACTAATGCGAATCGCACTTGCAGCTGCGGCGTGCGGTACTCCCATTGACACTAGTACTCGGCTCACTTCATTTGCTTTTGAAGAACAAGCAGACTTCGTCGATACATATACACCATGCTCTTCTAAAGCATGAACGACTACTTCTGGTTTTAAACCAACAAATGATACGTTTAAAATGTGCGGTGCCGCATATTCAAGTGACGTATTAATCGTTACATCTTCCATCTCTTTAAAGAAACGGACCAGCTCTGTTTGTAAATTTTGCAAATGAACTACCTTTTCTTTCACTTGTTCCATCGTCATACGAAGTGCTTTCACCATCGCTACAATACCAGGTAAGTTTTCTGTACCTGAGCGATACTTGAGCTCTTGTTGACCACCCGATAAGATTGGATCTAATCTTACACCATCACGTACATAAAGAAGTCCTGTTCCCTTTACACTGTGAAATTTATGCCCAGATATTGAACAAAGATCAATATGAGAAGCGTATAAATCAAGTGGTACTTTTCCTATCCCTTGTACATGGTCCACGTGAAATCTTATTTTCGGATAATTCGATAATAACGTTCCAATTTCAGCAACGGGCTGAATTGCTCCCGTCTCGTTGTTCACGTGAATAATCGACACAAGAATCGTATCTTCACGAAGCGCTCGTTTTACATCTTCTACCGATACAACACCATGCTCGTTAACCGGTAAATATGTTACATCAAAACCGAGATCTTCTAATTGTTTATATGCCTCAAACACAGACGCGTGTTCAATATTTGTTGTAATGATATGTTTGCCGCGCGAACGATTCCTCATCGCTATCCCTTTAATCGCAAGGTTATTCCCTTCCGTTCCACCTGATGTGAAAATAATTTCAGAAGGTTTAACGTGAAGGAGCTGTGCTGCAATCGTTCTCGATTGAGTTAATAGACGCTCTGCCTCTCCTCCAAGCGAATGAATAGAAGAAGGATTACCAAAATATTTCCCTGCAACCGTTACGTACGATTGAAGAGCTTCTGGATATGGCTTCGTCGTCGCACTATTATCAAAATAGATCATCGTTCTTCCCCTTTCAGCCCTATCACATCATATAATCATATCACAAATACGTGTAATTACGCTAAGACTACTCAAAGGTTCCGTTTTTATATAAAAGTGTACAGTTTTCCCCGCTATTTGCAGGCAGCCTGATTCGTGAAGATTAACAATTAGTGGTGGATGAATCCCCATCACTTATGATTTCACTTTATTTTGAAACGAACAACCTTACTATATTCCGCTATTCATTATAGCAACATCATCTTCAAAATTACACAAAAAAACAAACCCTTTATTAAAGGGTTTGTTCATTGTCTACATATTCAGCTATTTTTTGAACAACGCCAGGTTCAAGCTGCTCTAATACAGAAGCTGCTTGCTCTAAAGCTGCATCGTATTGATATTCACGGAACAACTTCTCCGCATAATCTAAACTTTGCGCAAGTTCCACATCATGACTGCGGTAACGATTACCATATTGAATTAATTTTTCAACTAAATACGCTTGTCCAATTAACTCTTCCGTCATTTCAGATACACCATTCACAGTTGTATATGCTTCTTCTAAACTGCTATTTACAGCATTCATATTTAACGGTTTTACTTCTAATTGCTCATATACAGCTTGCATTGCCATTTGCCCTCTTTGTAAATCTTCCATAATGCTCTCTGGAAGACCTGGCAAATTCGACTTTTGCATAAAGCGTTTCGTTTCTAAAATGGTATTTCGCATTTCTTGTAACTTTTCACGTGCTTCAAATTCTTCTTTACGCATCGTTTGTAGCATTTCCTTATATTCTTCATGAAGTACTTTTAAAGTTTCACATTGCTCATAAATCTCTTCTAGTTCCTCACGAATAATAGAGAATGCAATATCTTGCTCAGCAACTCGTAATTGCAATACTTCAAAACGTTTCAATAAAATATGCATTTGTTTTTCAATTACTTTTTGCGACTCAATATCTTTATCTTGTAATTGATAACTTTGTTTCACAAGTTGTGTTTCTGTTTTCGTTTCAATTGTTCCTATGCGAATTTCTTCTAAATCTTCATAAACAGAAAGTGTTTTTTGCTCCACATAATGTTTCGCATGCACTTCTTGTTCAAGTTGGTCATAAAAACCATCTAAACGAGTTTTTAAGTTTTCTACTTTTTCAGCTGCTTCCGTTATATGAAGCTCCTGTATATCCATTAAACATGTTTGTAGTTGTGTCGTCATATCACGGACTTCTTTAGGGATTTCCAAATACTCTAATACATAGCCTTGACTTACCATATCGTTATGGCCGTACAATAAATCTTCCAGCTGAACTGGTAATGTCGCTTGACACTCTACCAATAAATCCGGAATTTGGTGAATAATAATTTCTAAACTTGCTAAACCTTCTTCTAAACTAATAACAATTTCTCTCGCTTTTAAATAATCGCCATTATCTGTTGCTTCTTCAAAGCTTTTAAATTTATTAGATTCAGCATCTAGCATCTCTTCAATTCTTTGCTCAGCTGCTCCATACATATGTCGATGAGCAAGAACACTTTTCTTCATACTACGATATGTATCACGTAACCCTTCAATTTCCGAACTATTTTTCTCATGGCTTTCTAACAGTTGCTGTAATTCATTTAAAATATCAGTAATACGATTATCAGCGTCATCTAAACCACTTATGGATTCTTTCATCGCATGCTTTGCTTTTCGGAAGGAGAATTGCGAGGCGAATTTTCGCGCTTGCCCTAAATCTTTTTCAGCTTTCGGAAGAGTTGTTGATACAATTTCATCCCACTCTTCACGCCATTTACCAAACAGTTCTTCTGTTTGACCTGTCATATTTAAGTCTTTCACCCGTTTTAGTTCATCTGCCACAGGTTTATCTTTTATTTCTTGTTTCCACTGCTCCAGTGCTTCAATATCTTTATATGAACGATTTCTTATCACAAGCTCTATCATGAGCAGCACTAGAATAGAGCTTACTACAATGATAACGATCGTCAGGATAGAATCCATGCAAAAAAGCCTCCTAGTTATATCTCTTTTTTTGTCCGTTCCGTTTATGAAATGGAAGGCATTATGTATAAAAAGGGAATTCCCCTATATTTAACAACTAACAATGTACTAATCATACCATGTAATGGCGTGTTTTTGACCTAGTTTTTTTTAAAATTTCATGTTTCTTTAAATGTAATTGTAATCTTTCTCAACATTCCGTTTACTTCACCCTCTATCCTCAAATGAACGCGATAACAAGCACTCTTCCATATGAGATACGAAATAAATTTTTCGCAATAGTGATGGTTCTACAAAAATTGCATGCACATTACCTTGCATTACTGCTTGCTGTACAGCTATTTCTGGAAGCAACGTTATACCAAGTCCAGCTCCTACCATCGCAAGCATAGGTTCTGCATAAGAGGTTTCAACTGCAATTATCGGTTTCGCGCCCATACCTTGAAACATATTCATAATCATTTTCCTTACATCACATATTTCTGGGTATACAATTAACTTTTCATTTTGCAATTCTTCCATTCGAATTACCGTTTTCTCTTTATACGGATGATCATTTGAAACAGCACAAACAATTTTTTCTTCCCGAATTTCTTTTATAGACGTAGCGCCTTCTACTACTGAATCAATGAACATCGCTTCAATCTTCCGCTCTTTAAATAATTCCATTAATACTTTCGTATGCTCGATTTGCCACTCTACTTCATATACATCGCCTAATATGTCTGTACACTTTGATATGTAATGAGCCGCTAAACTCGGTAATATACCTATTGAGATTTTCCGCTTCTCTTGAAATTCCTTCATTTCCGTTTTCACTTCATTTATTTGTTCCAAAATCGATGACATTCTTTTTATAAATAACTCTCCAGCTTTTGTTAATTCTACCCCTTGAGCGGAACGTTTTAATAAAGTAACCTCTAAGTCAGCTTCTAATCTTTGAATTTGTTTACTAAGCGCTGGTTGTGAAATATGTAAAAGTTTACTCGCTTTCGATAAACTTCGCGTTTTCTTTACTTCAATAAACGATCGTACTGCCTCCAAATCCATCATACACACCTCTAACAAAAAGTTATAACCGCCATAAAAAATCTATATTTCCTCTTAGAAAGATTCAATCTTTATACTTATTTTATCAACTTACTATAACGAAATGTAAAGGAGAATGATACTCTTGGACAAAAAACAAATACTACTCGGATCCCTTCTATGCTTACTCGCTGTAACGGCTTGGGGATTTATGTTCCCTGTAATGGCAAATGCCCTGCAATTTATAGATCCATTCTTCTTCACAACTATCCGCTATGGATCAGCAGCTATTATTTTCCTTATTCTGCTCTTAATCATCGAGGGGAAGAATTCGCTCCGCTTAGAAAAACGAACATTTTCGTTATTCTTTTATGGAACAGTCGGTTTCGCAGGGTATGGATTTCTCGTTTTCTACGGACAACAACTTGCCGGACCTTCCGGAGCAATCCATGCAGCTATGATTCAGTCTCTTATGCCACTAATTGCTCTATCATTGCAATGGATAACTAAAAATAAACGCCCACAACACTACACATTTCTTTGTATGTTCGTTGCATTATTCGGTGTTATGCTTGTCATTTCAAAAGGAAACATTCACTTATTATTCGGAACCGCAAGTCACTTATCAACAAATATATTTATGTTATGCGGCGTTACTTGCTGGGTAATTTACACGAACGGCGGTGCTAATTTCAAGTCTTGGTCACCACTTAGATACACAACATTAACTTGTTTATTCGGCTCTATTTCACTCGTTGTAATCGTTACTGCATTAACAAACGCAAATATAGTCGCTGTACCGTCACTACATACAATTATGAGCGTTCGTTTTGAGCTCTTTTATATGTCAATTATTGCGGGCGTTATCGCTGTATTTTGCTGGAACACGGGAAATCGATACATTTCATCTATTAACGGCATATTATTTATGAATTTAGTTCCTGTGCTTGCACTTATCGGTTCTATATTTCGAGGTTATACAATCGACAACATAGAAATTGTCGGAGCAGCATTAACAATTATTGCGCTATTATGCAACAATTTATGGCAAAGAAAACAAGATATAAAAATCCCCACCTCAGTTCGTTAGGTGGGGGTTTTTCACATATGAACAGCTCTTGGCAATTCATAGTACATATTCGTTGTATACAATGTTCGTTCCATCCATTGCTCAATTTCTTTCGTGTACATTTCTAAGAAAAATGTCTCTGACGGAAAAGAGTGTAGTACTTCTGATATATATTGCGGATATAAAAACGGCATATTCATCATGCCTTTTAATTGCGTCATAAACATTGTAAAAGATACCTTTTTAAATTCTTTCTTCATTTGTCCTTGTTTAATAATTTGCTCTATATAATATCTTTCTCTAGAAAAATAAACGGTCATCACTTCACGAATTAATGTCGTATCAAGCGAAAGCTCTCTATAAAAAAAACGTGTCAGTTCCCTATTATCAAATTGATATCGTAAAATCCCGCGCACCATTTGCACTATCGCATCTTTAGCCGATAAATATTCTCTCTGTTCAAATGATGTTTCAATTACGTGAATATATCCTTCTAAAAAATCAGTAATAAGCTGTTCTAATAGGCCTTGCTTTCCAGCAAAATAATATGAAATATTCGCTACATTCACATCCGCTCGCTTTGCAATGTCTCGCACCGACGTTCCATCATAACCTTTCGTATTAAACAACGATATTGCCGCATCAATTACCTTTTGTTTCGTCTGCTTCATGCGCTCACTTCCTCTCACTGAACAGCTATAGTTTAAATTTCTTGACTTTTAAGACAAATTCCTTTAATTTTCTATCGACAAAGTCATGTGAAATGCATCGTATTTTGCTAGCATTTTACATATCTCGATAAAAAGGGAGTTGTTTCCATGTTTACAAAAGAAAGTTATGCAGGATCTCGTGAGCAGCAATATGAGACAGTAATTAAACAACTGGATGCATTATTAACTGGCGAACCGAACGTAGTCGCAAACTTATCAAATGCGTCCGCACTATTAAATCAATTTTTAGATCGCGTTAATTGGGTTGGCTTTTATGTAACAGAAGGAAATCAGCTTGTTCTTGGACCATTCCAAGGAATGCCCGCTTGCGTACGTATTCCTTTCGGACGCGGTGTTTGCGGCGCGGCAGCTGAAACAAAAACAACGCAACTTGTAGCAGACGTTCACCAATTCCCAGGACATATCGCTTGCGATAGTGCCTCTAATTCGGAAATCGTTGTACCGATTATGAAAGAAGGAACTGTCATTGGTGTACTTGATATTGATAGTCCTGAAAAAAATCGTTTCGATGAAGTAGATCAGCACTATTTAGAAAAGTTTGTGGAAACACTCCTAAAACATATGTAAAAAAGAAAAGAGTGAGTTATCAATTACGTACGTAATGTACGAAACCGATAGCTCACTCTTTTTTATCCCGCAAAAGCCCGATTGGTGAGGGCTGATAATCAGTGGAGGATGGACAAAACCCCCACTGATTAAAGTTTCACTTTATTGATTGCTAACAGTGGATATCTTTTTAAGTGCCTGCTCTAAATCAGAAATGATATCTTCCCATGATTCTAAACCGACAGATAGGCGTATTAAATTATCAAAAATACCCATTTCCTTCCGGAGCTCAGCTGGAATAGCCGCGTGCGTCATCGTCGCCGGATGCTGAATTAACGTTTCTGTATCACCTAAACTTACCGCAATCGTAATAAAATGGAGGTCATTAATAAACGACTGCGCTTCCTCTTTTCCGCCTTTTACAGAAAAAGAAATAACGCCCCCGCCTCGTTTCATTTGCCGAGATGCTAACTCTCCCTCCGGATACCAAACACCTTCAACCGCTTCATGATTTTTCAAAAACGCTACAATTTTTTCCGCATTATCACAATGACGATCCATTCTTACCGCTAATGTCTTTAACCCGCGTAATAATAACCACGCATCAAACGGCGCCATAATACCGCCAATATCTTTTCGCATCGGACGGATTTTTTCCGCTAACGCTTTCGTTTTACAAATTGTTACACCCGCTACAACATCCCCGTGACCCCCAATATATTTTGTCGCACTATGAACGACAGCGTCACATCCGAGCTCAAGAGGCCTTTGTAAATAAGGTGAACAAAATGTATTATCGACAATAACAAGTAAACCATTTCGCTTTGCTACTTGTATCACCTTCTCTAAATCGATTAATTTCATCGTTGGATTAATCGGTGTTTCAACAAAAATGAGCTTTGTATTTGGACGAACCTTCCCTTCCAAATCCTCCTCTATTTCCATATCACAAAACGAATGAGTAATCATAAATTTTTCTTCTAACACTTCTAAAAAACCGTAAGTACATCCATATAATCCATTTGAACAAATAATATGATCTCCAGCCTTTAGAAAGCCAATTAACGTTGCTGAAATTGCTGCCATACCTGAACCGAACGCCAGCGCTTCCTCTCCACCTTCTAAAACAGCCATACGTTCTTCAAATAAATTCACAGTTGGATTTCCAAGCCTTGAATAAATATAAGATGGATCTTCTCCAGCAAAACTCGCTTCTCCTTGCTGTGCTGTCTCAAACGTAAATGTAGAAGTTTGAAATAAAGGTGGTGTTAAACTCCCTTTATGTTCGTTTGATTCATAACCGTGATGAATTAATGCTGTCTCCATATGTTTCTTTTTCATAAAAACATCCCCCTTATGTTTTTATTGCCACTTATCCACAAGTAAAAAACTGATGAACGTTTTTACTACATTTTATGTAAGCGTTTCACTTGTGTTTCTATCTCTTCTTTTATATTGTTTTAAATTCCTTCTTGTTAATTTCCAAAATTTATCTGCATAAAACAAAAAGATACTCGCTTGACGAAATTGTAGGTAAAAGATATAATAGCGTTTGTGTAAAATAAAAAGGCAGCCTTGTAATGTGAGTTTATCGTTTGTATTTTGTTCCTCTGCGGAGGTGTATCTCGTAACTCCCTGCTGCTGGAGCGAAGGTACATGAAAACAAAATACCCGTAAATATCGATTACGTCTGTTTTTATTTTACGAAAATAAAAACATTTTTGAAGGAGGAGTCAACTATGGCTCGTTATACAGGTCCAGCTTGGAAACTGTCTCGTCGTCTTGGAATCTCTCTAAGCGGCACAGGAAAAGAATTAGAAAAACGCCCTTACGCACCAGGTCCTCACGGTCCTAACCAACGTAAGAAACTTTCAGAATACGGTTTACAATTACAAGAGAAACAAAAACTTCGTCACATGTACGGCATGACTGAGCGTCAATTCCGTCGCACATTTGACCAAGCAGGTAAAATGCCTGGTAAGCACGGCGAAAACTTCATGATCCTTCTTGAAGCTCGTCTTGACAACCTAGTTTACCGCATGGGCTTAGCTCGCACTCGTCGCGCAGCTCGCCAATTAGTAAACCACGGCCACATCATGGTAGATGGCGCTCGCGTAGATATCCCATCTTACCGCGTTAAACCTGGTCAAACTATCAGCGTTCGCGAAAAATCTAACAGCCTTGTTGTTGTTAAAGAAGCGATCGAAGTTAACAACTTCGTACCAGAATACTTAACTTTCGATGCTGATAAGTTAGAAGCTACTTACACTCGTCACGCTGAGCGTTCTGAGTTAGCAGCTGAAATCAACGAAGCATTAATCGTAGAGTTCTACTCTCGTTAATCTCGGTACTCTGAAAAGAGTCGTATTAAAAGCCTTAGGAACCTTGTTTATCAAGGGGCCTGGGCTTTTTTTATTTTATTTAATAATGCAAGATAAGGCATAAAAAAGAATGTAATTGGGGCCAGTTTGGGGCCACAATAAAAAAGGCTGGCGTGTGTATAGAAATGGATAAGTACACAAAATAGATGGTAAAAGGAGTTACTTGTTTTGAAAGAAAAATTCACCAAGATTCCTCTTCATGTACAAGACTTTCAAAAATTAAAATTGTTATTAAAAGAATTAGTGCAAGATGAAATAGAATTCATTGAAAATTTTTCTAAATATGCTTTAATTATTTCTTCTAAAGAATCTTTGGTCACAATTAATCTTAGAAGTGAATTTTACCCTGATCCACACTTAGCAATTACTACTATAAGTATTTCTCCCAGTAATCAAGGTAAGGGCAGTATTGTTATTGACTGGTTTAAAACGTTCGCTAAAGAAAAAGGATTCGAACGATTAGTATTACAAGAAGTTATAACCGAAGAAGGTTACCACTTTGCATTAAAAAATGGTTTTTCAAAAAATGTCGGTCCATTCGAGGAAATATTTAGAAAGCCTGATAGTACTGATGGAAATTATGAACTATATTTATAAAGAGTAAAATAAAAGTGAACGAATATTTTTCATAATCGTTCACTTTTTTATTTGGTGAATTATCTAATATCGCCGGCTCCTTCTACATCCAATACATATTTCTTAAATCCTTAGTAAATGACCCTGTTAAGCTTGCTGAACTTAAGAAAGCGGGAATAACAGATGGTAATATAGAATTAATGAAACAAGGAAGACCTCCAGTAGGGTGGCAAGTACATCATAATCTTCCTTTAGACGACGGAGGAACAAACGCATTTGAAAATTTAACTTTAATACAAAATCATCCATATCATAAAGCTATAACTAATACACAACGTACATTAACTAGACACTTACAAGATGGAGATAGTGCAGACATAAGCTGGCCTATACCCAAATATAATATCTACCCTAAAGGAGAATAAATACACTTAGAAAGAGGTTTTTATATGTGGAAAAATCTAGTTTTAGAAATTGGAGATATACTAAAAAGTGTTAACTTTAATTTGAACACACCAGCAAAGGATACTGAAGTTCATAGATTAAGAGAACACGTGAAAGAGAAATTTAATGTTGATTTACCGATTGAATTTGAGGAGTTTCTTAAAAATGTAAACGGTTTAGATTTTGGTGGACTAGTTATTTATGGAGTTGACCCTTCTTTACTAGAAACAGAAAGAAACGAACCGATTTGTGGATTTATAGACACGAATGAGATTTGGTATGAAAATGAATTTCAAAAAGAGTATCTTTTCTTTGGAGATTCAAATATTGCGTGGTTTTGTAAAAACTTATCTGACAGTACTTATTTAGAACTTGATAAACCATCTGGAACAGTGATGAACACATATAATGATTTCAATACAATGCTTGAAGAAGCATTGAAAACAGCCCTCCTTTAATATGGAGTATTAAAATGAAGAATATTACATGGTCCTTTATGAGTAAAACACCAATTACAGATGAAGAAATCCAAAAAGTAGAAAAACAACATTTCCGCTTTGACTGGTCGACGATATCCCTAGCCTTTTTATTCCTTCTAAATAAAAAAGGACATCTAAAGCAACTAAACAGTTACTTCAAACAGCCTTCATTTTTTATATATAAAATAAAATTATTTATTTTCCTCTTTTTGAACATATACATAAGCATCTTTCTGCTCTTTATGTATATCAACCTTTGTGTTCTCTGCAAGCTGACCCGCATTTAGCAAAGAAAAAATAATAAGCGCTTCTAGTGACATTTCGTTTTACCACTCCTTTCTAGTTGTTATACGATTATCATACCGCTTACATGTGATTTCCGTATGAACTCGAAAAGGAGATTAAAACAAAAAAATTTAAAGGACTGCCAACTGCACTCTATCTCCTGAGTAGTTTATTAAAGCAAATTATTACGTTATAATAACCAGAAAATGGGAGGGGATTTCGTTTTGACAATAAACCAAATGGTTCAATTCGGCAGTTCGTTTATGCTGTTTATTACTTCAGCACTTATGAGTTGGTATCAGGGAAGTAATTTAATAGATAATCCTGATGAATGGAAATATAGTGCGAAGTTTACGAATTATTTTAAAGGGTACGTTTCACATTATGACGATATTTATCAAATCGATTTCTTTATATATGCGGCAAAATTTTATCCAACAGCATTTGTCGTTATGCTAATTAGTTTACTTTATATGCTGGTATTAATTCTTCATATTATATTTAAAAGAAATCATGAGGCGATCTAAATTCATACATAAAAACCCCGAATCATAGACTTTTCAGCCTACAATTCGGGGTACTATTTGTTTTAGATTCTTTTCTGATTAGTAACGAATTAAGAAATATTTCTTCTTACCGCGGCGAATGATTGTAAATTTACCTTCGATGCGGTCGTTTTCTGTTACAACGTAGTCTAATGCTTGTGTACGCTCACCGTTTACGTAGATTGCACCGTTTGTTACATCTTCACGTGCTTGACGTTTAGATGGTGAAATTTTGCTTTCTACAAGTAAGTCGATTAATACTGTATCTTCTGCAGTACGTTCTACAGATGGTACATCTTTGAATCCTTGCTCAATTTCATTTGCAGTAAGTTCTGCTACAGAACCGCTGAATAATGCAGCTGAAATTTTAATTGCTTGCTCTAACGCTTCTTCGCCGTGAACAAGTTTTGTCATTTCAGATCCTAATGCTTTTTGTGCTGCACGTTTTTCTGGCGCTTCAGCTACTTGCTTCTCAAGCTCAGTAATTTCTTCATGAGATAAGAATGTGAAGTATTTTAAGTATTTAACTACATCGCGGTCATCTGTGTTAATCCAGAATTGGTAGAACTCGTAAGGAGTTGTTTTCTCTGGGTCTAACCAAATTGCGCCGCCTTCTGTTTTACCAAACTTCGTACCGTCAGATTTTGTAACAAGTGGAATTGTTAACCCGAATGCTTTTGCATCTTCTTCTGATTTACGGATTAATTCAAGACCAGCTGTAATGTTACCCCATTGGTCACTACCACCAATTTGCAGACGGCAGTTATGTTGTTGGTATAAGTTTAAGAAGTCGTATGATTGTAAAATCATGTAACTAAACTCAGTGAATGAAATACCAGTCTCTAATCGAGATGCTACTGTATCTTTTGCTAACATATAGTTTAAACCGAAGTTTTTACCGATATCGCGTAAGAATGTAATTACATCTAAGTTACCAAGCCAGTCATAGTTGTTAGCCATCGTTGCTGGGTTGTCCACATTTTCAAACTCTAAGAAGTTTGAAAGTTGGTTTTTAATACTTTCAGTGTAGTAAGCAACTGTATCTTTTGTATTTAATGTACGCTCTGCTTTTTTACCACTTGGGTCAC
This sequence comes from Bacillus sp. LK2, assembly GCF_001043575.1. NCBI lineage: Bacteria > Bacillati > Bacillota > Bacilli > Caryophanales > Bacillaceae > Bacillus > Bacillus sp. LK2. Next base: position 38,194 of record NZ_LDUK01000013.1, on the reverse strand, counting down.
CGATCATACCAGTACCACCGCCAACAAGTGCGATTGGTTGGTGACCAGCTAATTGGAAACGACGTAACATTAATACTGGTAACATATGACCGATGTGTAAGCTATCCGCTGTTGGGTCGAAACCACAGTATAATTTAACGCTTTCTTTTTCTAATAATTGCTCAAGGCCTTCAGCATCTGTTTGCTGATTAATTAGACCGCGAAATTCAAGATCTTGTAAAATACCCATATCCTACATACTCTCCTTTAAGTTCATTCTAGCGTGAATGTTGAAAACATAAAAAAATCGCCCCTTCAAATAAGGGACGATTTTGATTATCGCGTTACCACCCTAGTTGCAGACCAAAAAGGCCTACCACCTTATTTACATAACGGCTTAGCACCGTCTTTTCCCTTTTGAATACAATTCAATCGAAAAAAGATGCTCTAGGGGCGTAATTCGCGATCATCTATGTGCTGATTTCCACCGACCATCAGCTCTCTAAAACAGGGAAATGATCACTACTTCTCCCTTTCCACGCTCAATTATTCATATACTTTTCTTTATACCATCATTTATATAAGCATGTCAAATAGAGGTGTGAGTTCTTTTCCTACCAATCCTTTACAAAGTCGCAAGGAATATCGTAATCAAAGAAAGAATTGGAACACCGACTAATAGTGAGATATGAAACACAACCGATAAATCATTTCCAATCGTAGCTTCCACAGGATCTTTCGCCGGAGAAGCAAGAAATCCAAGTAATCGATCGAATCGACTTACCGTTTTTGGAAAATCCGGTATTTCTACATGGTCACTATCTAAATGCTGCTTTAATTTATATTCACTCTTAAAGGGATTTTCGCTCAATTTCATCCACCTCCAGCAATTGTTTCAATTTCTTTATCCCGTTATGGAGCCTCGACTTCACTGTTCCAATAGGAATGTTTAATATCTCTGCAATCTCTTTTTGCTGCATATCATGATAATAAGAAAGAATAAGGACAGCTCGCTGTTCTTCGGGAACTTTCAAAATCGCTTCTCTTACTGTAAGACGGTCTTCTTGTGAAAACTCTATCTCCTGAACTGGTACTAAAAACGGTAAGAGCGTACGCCACTTTTTTCTTCTATTTAATTTATTAATCATAAGACGATAACCGATTTGAAATAAATACGTTTTAATTTTCCCTTTTTTGATTTCATACATATGTTTCTTGCGTTCTAACGTCAAAAATGTATCTTGTACAAGGTCGATACTTAATTGTTCATCCCGATTAAAACGATACAAAAATGTATATAGTGCTGGTTTAATTAAAACGTATAGTTTCTCCCCAGCCTGCTTATCTCCACTTTGGTACGCAAGCATGAGTTCCTCCTCAATCCCAATCTGCGCCATGATTTTTGATCTCCTTTATTCCTTTTAACGTTAATGAAATTCGGGAAATTAAATAGCAAATTGCGACAATAATCCATACTTGTGATTGATTCGTAAAAAATTGAACATACGGGTTTTGAATTGTATGGCCGCTTGAAACTAAAATATTTAACGCTTGCACACATACACATGCATACACTGCAAGACAGACCGAAATCGTATCGAATACATTCCAGCGAAAATACACTTTTGTTTTGGTAAAATCGATTTTATATCCTTTTTTCCGTACTATATATTTTCTATCAAACGGAATAATGATTGAAAACATAACACTCATCATGACTCCAGCTGTAAACATTGAAACTTTAAATCCAATTGGCATTGGCAAGAACATTCCACAAGAAAATACAACTATAATTCCAACTAAAGCAAAAGTAAGAAGTAATTTATTAGACATATAAAAAGCCTCCCTCATCTATTCTTTCATAAATGTATACAGACGAGGAAGACGCTTCGTTCAAATATTATTTTATTTTTTTAATAATCTTTGCAGGATTCCCGCCAACTACTACATGATCCGGCACATCTTTCGTTACAACAGCGCCAGATGCGATAACGGCATTGTCTCCAATTGTTACACCTGGATTAATAATCGCTCTTCCGCCAATCCATACGTTATCACCAATTGTAACTGGCTTTCCGTATTCTGATCCGCTTATGCGTTCTACTGGATCAAGCGGGTGCGTCGCTGTATAAATATGAACACCTGGAGCTAACATACAGTTCACTCCGATTGTAACTGGGCATACGTCTAAAATCGTACAGTCAAAGTTTGCGTAAAAATTTTCGCCAACATGGATGTTATAACCGTAATCACATTTAAAAGAAGACTCGATGTGAATATTATCTCCTGTCGTTCCGAATAATTCTTTTACGATTGCACTACGTTCTTCTAATTTTACTTCTGGTGTATCATTTAACTTTCTCGTTAATATACGAGCTTGCTCCCTGTCTTGTACTAAAACTGGATCAGCTGGTATGTACATTTCCCCTTGTATCATCTTTTCTTTTTCTGTTTTCATTTCCGTCTCCCCTTCCAACACGTATATATAAGTTTATGATAACATAAAAAAGAAAGGTCTGAACGTATCATCGTTCAGACCTTTCTCTCTTAATCTTCCATCGTCGATAAATCGCCTGTTGGTAAGTTTAATTCCCACGCTTTTAATACGCGGCGCATAATTTTACCACTTCTCGTTTTCGGTAATTTATCTCTAAATTCAATTTGTCGTGGCGCTGCATGAGCTGCTAAACCTTTTTTCACAAATTGACGAATTTCTTCTTTTAATTCTTCAGATGGTTCGTACCCTGCACGAAGCGCGATAAATGCTTTAATGATTTCTCCGCGAACTGGATCCGGAATACCGATTACACCAGCTTCTGCAACAGCAGCATGCTCGATTAATTTACTTTCTACTTCAAACGGACCAACGCGCTCTCCTGACGTCATAATGACATCATCAATACGTCCTTGGAACCAGAAGTATCCATCTTCATCCATATAGGCAGAGTCACCTGATACGTACCAATCTCCCGGCATGAAGTAAGATTCATATTTTTGCGGGTTATTCCAAACCGCACGCATCATAGATGGCCAACCTTTTGCAATTGCTAAGTTACCCATTGTGTATGGAGGCACTTCATTTCCTTCATTATCAACAATCGCTGCTTTCACGCCTGGAATTGGTTTACCCATTGAACCTGGACGGATTTCCATACAAGGGTAGTTACAAATAACTTGTCCACCTGTTTCTGTCATCCACCACGTATCATGAATACGAAGTCCAAATGCATTCATCCCCCAGCGAATTACTTCTGGATTTAGCGGCTCACCAACGCTTAATACGTGACGAACTTGTGATAAATCATATTTTTTAATTGCATCTTGTCCAGCTCCCATTAACATACGGAACGCTGTTGGTGCGCTATACCAAACTGTTACACCGTAATCTTGTAACGCTTCGTACCACGCTTCTGGACTAAAGCGTCCACCTAAAATAACATTTGATGCCCCCACTAACCACGGTGCAAAAATACCGTAAGCTGTTCCAGTTACCCAGCCCGGGTCAGCTGTACACCAATATACGTCATCTTCTTTTAAATCTAATACCCACTTCGCCGTTTGATAGTGCTGAACCATTGCGTTTTGCGCATGAAGCACACCTTTTGGCTTACCAGTAGAACCAGATGTGTAATGAAGAATTAAACCGTCTTCACGGCCTAACCATTCGATATGTAATTCTTTTGAAGCTTGTTCAAATAAAGGATTGAACGCTACAGTTTTACCGCCTTCTTCTACATTGTCTCCAACAAGGAAGACTGTTTTTAAAGCAGGTAAATCATTTAATGGTACGCGCTCTAACAATTCAGGAGTTGTAATTAACACCTTTGCTTCGCTATCTTCTAAGCGGTCGCGAACTGCACCTTCCATAAACGCTTCAAATAGCGGTCCAACAATAGCCCCTAATTTCACTGCACCAAGAAGTGCAAAATATAATTCTGGGGAACGCGGCATAAAAATAAAAACGCGATCGCCTTTCTCAACATCGCCATAGTTTTTCAGGACATTTCCTGCTTTATTAGAAAAATCCTTCATTTCCTTAAATGTATATTTCTCTTTTCGCGATCCATCTTGATAATAAAGCGCTACTTTATTCTTTCGATCGGATTTCGCATGCTTATCAATTGCCTCATACGCCATATTCACTCGGCCTGTTTCATTCCAAGTAAAATTTTTATTAACCTCTTCCCAGTTAAAATTTGCGTATGCCTCTTCATAATTCGGCAAATTATTTTCCCCTTTAATGACAGGAAGCGTTTCTACTTTCATACTTTACATCCCCCTCCTATGTATTCTATTATCTATTATAATGATATTATTTAAAATTTTCAGTATATTTGTTGATTTTTAGACAAATTTTTAATGACAAAATTCGATTCACATCGCATATATTATAAAGTACGATATTAATAGATTCACAAACCCTCAAGGTGGTGAGCAATACATTGATTCATAAAAAAATATATAATGCCAGAAACTTAAAAACAGCGAAAGGAACTTTAATTATTGAAGGTCCTGTCTCTACACATAATCTTGAAATGTATGAATTTCATCCAGACTTAGTTGCGTTTCGTCCTGCCGAGCAGCAATATAAAGCAATTGTCGAAATCTCTAAATTGCCAGAAGCTCGTCTCATTATTGCTAGACATGACCAAACGATCGTTGGATATGTTACATACTTATATCCTGATCCGCTCGAACGATGGTCAGAAGGAAAAATTGAAAACTTAATTGAACTTGGGGCAATTGAAGTTGTCCCAGCCTTTCGCGGGTGCTCTGTCGGAAAAAACTTATTAGAAGTTTCAATGATGGATGATCATATGGAAGATTACATTATATTAACGACTGAATATTATTGGCACTGGGATTTAAAACAAACAGGCTTAAATGTTTGGGAATACCGAAAAGTAATGGAAAAAATGATGAATGCCGGTGGTTTACAATGGATGGCTACAGACGATCCTGAAATTTGTTCACACCCCGCTAACTGTTTAATGGTTCGCATCGGTAAGCGCGTCGATACGGATTCCATTCAAGCATTCGATCGTCTACGTTTTCACAATCGTTTTATGTATTAATAAAGGGGGCAACTGGAATGATTGTAGAAGAAATTATGAATCAAAATGTAGTAACATTACATCCAGATGACACAATCGAAACAGCAATCCGAACGATACGTACGAAAGGTATTCGGCACATTCCAATTGTCGATCAAAATAATCACGTAGTAGGCATTATTTCTGATCGAGATGTAAGAGATGCGAGTCCATCAATTCTTGATGAACAAGTTCCACTGGGTATGCTGAAACAACCGCTCGAACTTATTATGAAACAGCCTGTTATGACTTGCCATCCTCTTGATTTCGTTGAGGAAATTGCTACTTTATTTTTTGAAAATAAAATTGGCTGTCTCCCTGTTACAAAGGCTGGAAAGCTAGTAGGAATTATTTCCGAATCTACAGTACTACACACATTAGTGAAATTAACAGGGGCACATCAGCCTAGTTCGCAAATTGAAATTCAAGTGAAGAATGAACCTGGTATTCTCGGAAAGGTAGTTGCTATTTTTAGCGATTTACAAATCAATATTGTGAGCGTTCTCGTCTATCCAGCAAAAGATGAGAATGATAAAGTACTTGTTTTCCGCATTCAAACGATGAATCCTTTAAGGGTGATTGAAGCACTTGAAACAGAAGGCTATCGCGTTTTATGGCCGAACATAATGGGGATGCAAGCATGAATAGCGCCTTCATTTATTCGGATGACTTTCGGGGCTATTCTTTTAGCCCTGAACATCCTTTTAACCAACTGCGCGTCACACTTACGTACGATTTATTACAAAAAAGTGGTTTTATCTCCCCTTCTCAAGTCATTCCACCAAGAATGGCTACAGATGAAGAAATTGCATTCATTCATACAGAGGAGTACATAAATGCGGTAAAACGTGCTGGAGAAGGAAAGTTAGAAAAATCAATTGCTATGACATATGGGCTCGGAACAGAAGATACACCGATGTTCCCAAATATGCATGAAGCAAGCGCATTACTCGTTGGCGGTACGTTAACAGCTGTAGATGCTGTTCTTTCCGGAAAAGTGAAACATGCACTTAATTTAGGCGGCGGCTTACACCATGGCTTTCGCGGCAAAGCGTCTGGTTTTTGCATTTATAACGATAGCTCTATCGCAATGAAATATATTCAGAAGAAATACGGTTTACGCGTTTTATATATTGATACAGATGCTCATCACGGTGATGGTGTACAATGGTCATTTTACGACGACCCTAACGTATGCACCATTTCATTACATGAAACTGGGCGTTATTTATTTCCTGGAACAGGTGCTGTAAATGAACGCGGACAAGGAAATGGCTATAGTTATTCTTTTAACGTTCCGCTCGATGCTTTTACAGAAGATGAATCGTTTTTAGACTCGTATCGAACTGTTGTAAAAGAAGTTGCAGCATACTTTAAACCGGATATTATTTTAACGCAAAATGGTGCCGATGCACATTATTACGACCCACTTACACACCTTTGCGCAACGATGAACATTTACCGTGAAATACCGAAGCTCGCTCGCGAAATCGCTAATGAATATTGCGACGGTCGCTGGATTGCTGTCGGCGGCGGTGGCTACGACTTATGGCGCGTCGTACCAAGAGCTTGGGCACTCATTTGGCTCGAAATGAACAACATCCAAAACATCTCAGGTTATCTCCCTCCAGAATGGATTGATGCTTGGAAAGGACAAGCAGAAACAGAACTTCCCCTCACATGGGAAGATCCAGACAACATGTATAAACCTATCCCTCGGAAACTTGAAATTGAAGAAAAAAACGCATTAACTGTAGCGAAATCCCTTGAAATTATTCGGAATAATATGAAAAAATCTTTGTATTGAACAGAAAGGAGGCTCGTTTTTGAACGGTCTCCTTTTATTTTATTGTCGGTTTCTTTCGGTAAATCGATATATTTTAAAATCGTTGATATATTTCGAGTTGCTAACGAACTATCCATGGCTCTAATAAGAAAAGGAGTGATATCATGTGGAAACAACAAATAATCAATACAAAACGCGGTACATTCGAACTCTTTATAAAAGGAAATGGTGAACCACTTTGCATTACACATCACTATTCACAATTTAATGAAACTGGCGATTACTTTGCAGATGTTTTCACTTCTACACATCGTGTATTCCTCATTAATTTACGAGACGCTGGTCACTCTGTAAAAGCACAGTCAGAAAACGAATTAAGTATGATCGAAACAATTCATGACTTAGAAGCGATAAAAGAAGCTTTACAACTTCCTATATGGCATTTCGCTGGTCATTCAACAGGCGGTATGCTTGGACTTCTATACGCGATTACATACCCAAATTCCTTACAATCATTAGTTATCGTTGGAGCTTCAGCCAGTAACTATACCGAAACATCATTTTGTATTTATCACCCAGCACACCCACAGTTTCATTATATGCAAGAGCTTATCGAGAACTTAAAAAGCCCCCATCTTACAAATGAAGAAAGAAAAGAACTATCTACTAAACGAACAAAATTATCTTTATGTACCCCTGAAAACTATAACTCTTATTTTTGTAAACCAATCCAAAAAACAATGTCCGCCAGCCGGATGAATGCTTTCTCTCAAGAATATCCTTCATTTGATTTGAGAGAGTATCTACCTTCTATCCAAACAAAGACGCTTATTGCTTGCGGAAGGCACGATGCACAGTGCCCTATTCAATACTCTATCGAGATGCATGAGGGCATGCCTAATTCTATCTTCGTTCCATTTGAGCATAGTAATCATTATCCTTTTGTAGAAGAAGTCACTAAGTTCACTTCTTCTATTCAAGAATTTTATAAATCGTTACACCAAAAAAGTAGCAGGTACTAAACCTGCTACTTTTTTCATATTTTATTTCCCTACAAATGTAACTTGTTCGCCAGTCGCCCAGCCTCCCATTGGTACAACTGTATACTTCATCCCTTGTTGCAGAGTTGCGCCGTTTTGTAAATCAAAGATTCCTACTGCACCTTTTCGAGAGCTGAAACGATATTGTGCTTCTACTTTATTTCCGTCTTCACTTTGTAATTCTACTTTTCTACCAGCAAAAAGTTCCATGTTCGGATCTTTGTCTAATGTAACTTGAATAGATTTATTATCTATTGCTTCTGCACTTTGAATTACTAACGGAGCGATAGACGAAGCAGTAAACTTCGGATTTTTAACTGTTGCCCAATCAGATGTAATTGTGTACTCTGTTCCTGGTTTCAATATTTGGCCAGCAGGTAATCGGAATTTAGGTGCTTGTCTACCATCTGCCGCTTGTGTAAACGGAACATATCCAACTTCAATTTTTTCACCTGAACTTGCTGTAATCGTTAGTTTTCTATCACGAAGTGAAGAAATTATTTGATATTTTTTACCGTCTTTATCTTTATTTTCATCATCTAATTGGAAGGCTTGATTACCTCTTCCTGCTTTATACGCTTCAATAACATTTGCATAATCCGTCACACCATCTTCTAAAAATGATTCAATTTCAAACGTATCATTTGTCACTTGCTTCGCTTGGCGGACATTAATCTTTTCCGAACTTCCTTCAAATTTTTCCTTTTTTCCACCCTTATAACTTAACGTATATTTTTCACCTGGTTTTTGCACCATTACAGGTACGATATATGTACTCGTTGCCCCTGTTTTTAGTCTCGGTACATTCACAATTTCCAGGCCATTACTAAACACGAAGTTTTTCTTAATTGCATCTAAGTTTTCTAATTTCACTTCCTCTTCTGATAAAGGTTTAGAAACCGTTAATTGTAATGTCATTGCGTTTAATGGCTCTAGTTTCGTAATTTGGGCTTGTTGTTTTTTCTTCTCTTTCTTTGCCTCTTGCTTCGTTGCTTGTTTTGATTCCGCCTTCGTTTCACCTTGCGCGCATCCCGTTACAAGCACTGTAAATCCAATTACTGCTGGTACTAAAAATTTCATTTTTTTCATCTCTATACCCTCCAAATTTATGATCAATATTTTCATTGCTTCCTGTGATATTAATAATAAATAGCGGGTATAAATTGCCTATAAATAAATTATTAAAAAAAGATAAAATAAAGATAATATATTTTTAATCTCATTTTTTCTAATAAAAAAACCTGTCAATCTCTCGACAGGTTCACTACACGTTGAAACGATAACCAGCTCCCCACACTGTTTCAATATATTGCGGATGAGCAGGATCTCTTTCAATTTTTTCACGTAACTTTCTAATATGAACAACAACTGTTGCTAAATCACCAGCTGAATCTAATCCCCAAATACGTTCAAATAACTGTTCTTTATTTAACACTTGATTTGGATGCATTACAAAAAATGTTAATAAATCAAATTCCTTCGTTGTAAACGCAACTTCTTTATTATTTATAAAAACTTTCCTCGCTCGCTGATCAATAGAAATCCCGTGAATGTATAACGTATCACGCTGCTTAACCATATTTCCTGATAATCTTTCATAACGAGAAATATGTGCTTTAACTCTTGCAACTAACTCACTTGGACTAAATGGTTTCGTTATATAATCATCCGCACCTAATCCGAGTCCGCGAATTTTATCTATATCTTCTTTCTTTGCTGAAACAAGTAAAATAGGAATGTCTTTTATAGCACGTATTTGTTTGCAAATTTCGAAGCCATTCATCTTCGGAAGCATAATATCTAAAATAATTAAATCATAGTCTTCCTGTAAAGCCCTTTGTAAGCCTGTTTCTCCAGAATGCTCTACATCAACTTGAAAATCATGAATTTCTAAATAATCTCGCTGTAATTCTGCAATACTTACTTCATCTTCAATTAGTAAAACTCTCTTCAATTCATTCACCACATTCCTGTACTTTTTGCAGCGAGAAGAAAATACTTGTGCTTTCTCCAAGCTTACTTTCTGCCCAAATTTCCCCACCATGTTCTTCAACAATTTGCTTCGCTATCGCTAAACCAAGTCCACTTCCACCAGTGCTAGAATTTCGTGATTGCTCCGCTCGATAAAATCTCTCAAAAATATACGGAAGTGTATCAGATTCTATTCCTGATCCATTATCCTTCACTTTCACGATAACTTTGTTTTCATTACTTGATGCTGTAACGGTAATTTTTTTCTCAACTTTATCCATGTACTTCACACTATTATGAATTAAATTCGATATAACTCTCTTTATTTTTTCACGATCCGCTATTACATATAGCGGTGATACATGCTGTAATTGTAAGTATACAGATATACCTTCTTCACTTAAATCCATCTGCATCTCTTCTATTAAATCTTGCATAAACATATTTAACTCTATCGTTTCAAACTGAAATGGAACTCGGTTCAAATCTAGCTTTGAAAATAAAAATAGTTCGTCAATGAGCGTGTCCATATGTTTTGCTTTCGTATGGATAGTCGTTAAGTACTTATCCATTTTTTCCGGCGTATTTGCTACCCCATCTTTTATTCCTTCAACATACCCTATTATAGATGTAATCGGTGTTTTTAAATCGTGAGAGATGTTTGAAATAAGTTCTTTTCGATTTTCTTCATATTGCGTTTGCATCTCAATCGACCCTTTTAACTTCCTCCTCATTTCCTCAAATCCTTGGTTTAATTGACCCATCTCATCATGTGACGTAACTGGAATTTGAAAATCTAAATTCCCTTCTTTAATTCTCTCTGTCGCATCTTTCAATATAAAGATTGGTTTTATTACACTTCTTGAGACGAAATAACTTAATAGTCCAATGAGTAAAATAGCTAAAAGTAATAACGCTACAAATAAAATCGGAAATAATTTTTGTGTCAGATCTACAAAAGAACTTTGCTTTTTTAGTACAAATATACTCCCTTCTTCATTCGGCGAAAAATAAAAATCGAATTTTACATATCGGTAAAATGTATCACCTAGTTCCGTTGTACCACGACTATTAATATTTGCTGATTCAAATTTTGGAAGAGCTTCTTTTAAAGCTACGCTTTCAAATACTTTTGAAGCATATGAAATGTTTTCTCCCTTTCTTACAACTATTTTCACATCTTCTTTTTCAATAGATGACACGAACGATTCATCTAATAGTTGAGATTGATGCTGCTTTGCCGCTAATTTCAATTCAAGAAAAGTATTTTCCTCCTCTGCCGTCAGCGGCTTTTGAATATAAGAGCTTTTGTAGAAATTTTTCACCGATTCCAAGTCACCTGTTATCGAAAATACAATTAAAAATCCCGCGACTAATATGAGCGTAATAGAAACGAGAATAACGGCAATATAAGAAAATAAAAACCTCGTTTTAATAGACATCATTTACATCCTCACTTTATCCATCCTTATTATTCATAAGCATAAAAATATATGTTCAAATACTCAAGCGATTTTATAGTAATTTTAGCGTCAGTTTATAAAAATTTAATGTTCTTATTTTACAGTTGAAATTAGGAGGTTGAAATTCCGTGTTCAAAAAAACATTAAGCATGATATGTTGCGTAATTTTTTTACAAGGCTGCTCGCAAGAACAAGAAGTGAAAAAGGAGATGACAAACATGGAGACAGCACTACTATCAGCTACTGAGAAAAAAGAAACTAACACTGTTATAGCATTACTAAAAAAAGGGGCAAATATAAATATAACTGACGGTAAAGGACGTACTCCTCTTATGATTGCTACATACAAAAATGATATAAAAACCGCAAAAGCCCTTATCGATGCTGGCGCTGACGTAAATATACAAGATGATATGAAAAACAACCCATTTCTATACGCCGGTGCGGAAGGTTACTTAGACATTTTAAAACTAACGATTGATGCTGGTGCGGATCCAGCTCTTACGAATCGTTATGGCGGAACAGCTCTTATTCCAGCCTCAGAGCACGGTTATCTCGATGTTATACAAGAACTCCTCGCTCGAACAAATATCGATGTAAACCATGTAAATAACCTTGGATGGACAGCTTTAATGGAAGCTATCGTATTAAGTAACGGAGATGAAACACAGCAACAAGTCATTCGCCTTCTTATTGAACACGGTGCAGATGTAAATATTCCCGACAATGATGGTGTTACCCCGCTGCAACATGCTCGTGCTCATAACTTTGAAGAGATAGAGAAGATTTTGTTAGAGGGGGATAAGTAAAAAATGCGCTAAAAAATCCGAAGCGCTCATCACTTCGGATTTTTTAACAACCTTATTTATCCATAACAACAGGAAGCTGGAATGAAACAATCGTTCCTTTTCCAAGTTCACTATTTATTTCTAATCCAGTTCCGTATAACTGTTTTAATCGTGCATCCGTATTCAATAAACCTATTCCCTGTTTTTGATTCGGTTTTTTCACTAATATTTCTTTTATTTTTTCATCTGACATGCCTATCCCATCATCCGTAATCGAAATGTTTATAAATCCACTCACACTCTCTATTTTTATATGAACGCTTCCACCCTTTGCTTTTTTTAATATACCATGACGCACAGCATTCTCTACTAATGTTTGAATAGAAAACGGTGGTACTACACATTCTATTCCATCTTCAATTTCCATTACACTTTGTATTCTTTTCCCAAATCGCTCTTTTTCAATATAAAGATATGATTGAATTAACTCTAACTCATGTTGTATAGGGACTGTTTCCGCTAACACTTCTTCACCAAAACTGGCTCTTAAATATGTCCCAAACTCAACAATTAATTTTTCCATCCTAACAATATCAATTTCACCTAATGCAGCAATCGTATTTAGTGTATTAAACAGAAAATGCGGCTGAATTTGCGCCTGAAGCCAAGCACCTTCCATTCTTATTCGCTCATGAATTGATTGCTTTAACTCTGTTAATGCATTAATTCTCACTTTTAATTCCAGTGCATCTATAGGCTTTACAATGTAATCATTCGCCCCAGCAAGAAATCCTGTGTAGATATCTTCTGGCTGCGATCTAGCGGTTAACAGTATAATAGGCAACTCTGCAATAGAGTATTGAGCACGAATCATCCTTGTTAACTCATAACCTGACATTTTCGGCATCATTACATCAACCAATATCAAATCCCACTCCATCTCTAAACGTTCTAGCACTTCTCTTCCTGTCGTTACAGTTTCAAGTTCATATTCATCTTGTGGTAATATACTCTTTAATACTTTTAAATTTATAGGATCATCATCAACAGCAAGAATTCTCCTTCTATTCCCTACTCTATTATCCTTCATTTCAACTTGTTTTAATTCCACTACTTTTTCAATTGTTTCTTTTGACACAATTAGCATCTCTTCTTTTTCAGCAAGTGGTAATGTGAATGTAAAAGTAGAGCCTTTATGTAAAACGGATGTAACAGTAAGTGTTCCCCCGTGCATTTCCACTAATTGTTTACAAATACTTAGCCCAAGTCCAAATCCTCCACTTTCACCATATGAATCACTACCTTGTTCATATGGCAGGAAGATTCGCTTTTGCGCTTCTTTATCAATTCCAATACCAGTATCTGTAACCTGAATAGCCGCGTAATTTTTTCGTTTTTCAACATCAATTGTAATAACCCCTTCATCCGTAAATTTAACTGCATTATGAAGTAGGTTAAATAAAATTTGAATAAGACGATTTTGGTCAGCTAATACAAATGGGAACCGTTCAGGGATATTCGCGATAATTTGTAATTTCTTTTCTTCGCCAATAAACTTTTGCATATCAATCACCATTGTAATAATTGGTTGCAAATCAACCGGTCTCTTATGAATTGGTATCCCTTTCTGCTCCATTCTTGTAACATCTATTAAATCATTCAACAAATACGACATACGCCTTCCTATTGTCATTAATAGTTTTAGATGTTGTTTACTTTCACCATTTATCGCTTTCTCTTCATCTATTACACTTTGTGCAATATTCATCATCCCATGTAACGGATTTCTAAGTTCGTGCGCTGTATTTGCTAAAAATTGATCTTTCTTATGATGCTCTTCTTTTAATTTTCCAACCAGTTCACTATTCTCATCACTCGTACGAAAGAATCGGATAAACCAAAAAGTCGAAAATGATACCATCGCTATAACAATATCAAATGGATAAAAATCCGCATCAAATATCCTCGCAAACTCTATGCTATAAATGAAAGCAAACTCTTTAAAACTCGCACACAATACTCCACAAGTAGTACTAATCAGTGTAAAAAGTAAAAAGATTAAATCATGCTTTCCACTTTCCACCACCCGTAAAACAATAATTGCTGCTAAAATGAATGGAATAATAGTTGTAAAAAATAATATAAATCCAAAATCTTGCACTAGTCTAGGTGAAGAAAACAATACTACGAAAACATAAATTCCGCATAATACGATGGTAAATAAAATAAATTTATTATCCCCATAACCTCGTAAAAACCTTTTCATATACAGTAAAATGAATAAAGCGAACCCTACAAACGATATATATATAATTTTCATATATGTTGAAAATTCAAATTCATACAAAGAGAACAAAAAACGTTCATCCGTAATTAAAAATGTAAGACCTGCAAATATACTACCAAGTGAAAAATATAGAATCTCAACATTTTTCGGCTTCATCACAAAAATGATAAATGCATATATACCATGTAAAAACACTATTGTCGTTGCAATAATTTGCATCATAAGATTTTTAAAGCTATCCTGTACAATAGCATTTTCACTGCCAAAACGCACTCCACCTGTAATCCCGCCATGTTTCGATTCTTGTGTCGTTTTCGTAACAGGAATAAGAAGATTAATTACACCTTGTGCATTCGCTTTAACTTTTATGATAGTCGGTGTAAGTGAAGTTTTATGTACATCATTCGGTTTAAAAATACTTCCTCTTTCCTTCACAAGTTCTCCATTTACATACAAATCGAACTGATTATGAACACGCTGTATTTTTAAGCCGTAATTTTCATTCGAATTCTTCACTTTGATAGATAGCGCATACGTGCCATATTCTTTTTCATGAGTACGATCAACTTTTTCTTTCCAGTTCCCCGGAACATCAATATATTCATAATCTTTATTATTTCCCTTCATTTGCTCCGGGGTAAGTAAAACATTCAGATAAAATTTCCATTCACCATTTAACGTAACTAAATTTTTTTCGCCAAATGTTATATCTGATAAATTTACTATCCCCTCTTCAGCATGCGGTTGATTTATATAAAGAGACTGTTTAAACCAAATGGAACGAAAACCGACAATACAAAGAATAAATAAGAATACTACTATCAATATTTTTCTTTTAGACATACTTATTCCCTCTTTATAAAATTACGAACTTTTTTCAAATATTTACCATAACATATCACACTTTCTTTATTGTGTTAATAATAACTATATTCAAAAAAAGGGCTTTCTCACTCGTACTTTAACGTTTTTTCACTTTAAAATAAAGAAACATTCCAATGAAAAATAATAGAACGATTACTATTCCAATCATCCACTTTTCTACTACAAATGGATTCACTTGAGCCACAACTGCTTCCTTTTCTTTCACTTCAAAAGGAACCCGTTCCCCTCGAACTATCAATCTATGTGTATTTACTCCATAAGGTGTGCATGTAACTAACGTAACGTAATCTTTATCTTTCACAACTAATAAATCATTCGTTTCATTTGGTAATACAACTTTTATTTGATCCACCTTATAAGCAAGCACTTTATTTAATGAATGTATGTAAAAAGTATCCCCCTTCTTCAACTTATCCAAGTCCGTAAATAATAAAGCAGAAGGCAAACCACGATGCCCCGTTAAAACAGCATGCGTACTTTCTCCCCCTACTGGCAAAGAAGAAGTATTAATATGTCCTACTCCACGGCTCAAAACATTTTCAGATGTGCCAGCATAAATTGGAAGCTTTACATCAATTGTAGGAATTTCAATATACCCCATACTCTCACCTACATTTAATACATCTGCATACGAACGTCCACTCTCGTCGCCCCCTTTTTCATTAAATGGATCCGAAAATGACTGTGACGTCGTCTGGACATTTTTATTATATTCATTCGCTTCTTTCTCCCTACGTTCAATTTCTTTTTGCTGTAACTCTTTTACTTTTTTATCATACGAACTAACCGCTGAATAATGAGCTCGTGTTGCTAACCAATTACTAACTGTTGGATATAAGAAAATACAAAGTCCCAATAAAAAAATAGCACCAAATATAATGTTACGTTTCATCATATCCTCCTATAAAGTGAAACTTTAATCAGTGTAGGTTTTGTTCACCCCACTGATTGTTAGCCCTCAAATAACGGGCTAAAATGCCGAAAAAGAGGAAAGGCCTCCCTCTCCTCTTTTCATTACCATTTAAATCGCTTATTAATTATTTGTTGCTTTTTTTCTAAAGAAAACAAATGCTGCTATCATCATTAATACAAGACCTACTACAGTAAATAAGATTGTACCGATACCACCTGTTGAAGGTAAAATCCATCCACTCTTATTATTTTCTACAGTAAGTGTAACTGTTTTATGATCAGCATCAATCTTTACATGAATTGGCTCTCTTAATTGTTGATAACTACCTGTTGTACCATCTTCTTTTTCATAAGTTGGAGCTTTCGTTTCCACAACTTGATACTCACCGTAAGGTAGCTTATTCCATGTAATTACACCATTTTTATCAGATGTACCTACTACTTTCTTTCCATCGATTTCTACTGGATTTCCTTTTGTATCTTGCAGCGCAAATTCTGCACCTTCTAATTTCTTACCATCTTTTCCATCAACTTTCGTTAATGTAATACCACCAGTCGTTGGAGTAACGATAACTGGTTTTGTTGCCTTCTCACCTGTTATATCATCTTTGTTTTTAAAAGTAATTGTTGCCGTATTCGGGATCTCTACTCCTGTTTCTACGCCATCTCTAATTTGTGCTTTAATTTGCAAATGAAACTCTTTTTTGTTATCTAATTTAGAGAAATCTTTTACAGTAGCCGTTACTTTTTGACCGTCTACAACTACTTCTACAACACTTGCATCTACTACTTTACCATCAATTTTTACAACTGGTTGATCTTGAATTTCTAATCGACTATCTAATACATCTGTTACGACATAATGTTTATAATCCTTAATATCTTCTGGAATTAGTGTTTTAATATCATAGTTATAATCCGTCTTCGTATTAATTGGTAAATTGTTTAAATCTCCATTAATCTTCTTATCAATTGTTGGTTCTTCATAGTTTTTCACATCAACTTTAACTACTTCACCAGAAGTAACTGTACCATCTTTATTAATTACACCTGATTCTTTAATGAAGAATTCATATTTTTTCGTATCCAACACATAACCATCTAGCGCTTTCGTTTCTAAAAAGTAATACTTCCCGTACGATAAGTTACCGACACGAATTTTACCATTTCCATCTGTCTCCAAACCTTTTTCTAACTCTGTTCCATCTTCTTTATATAAAGAGAATTGAACACCCTTTAACGCTTTATCTTTCATACCAATTTTTGTTAATTCTACTGCACCACGTTTCGTTTCATTTTTCGGATAAATTTGAACATCATATGTTAATACTTTCCCATTTTCACTTGTCATCGGGATATCAACTTTGTATGTTTTTGTGTCTATATTTACATGTGGTGGTCCAGAAATTTCTTTCACTTCGTAACGACCTAGTGGTAAATTGTCAAAAAATGCAATTCCATCCTCATTAGTTTCAATTTCAATTGGAACTCCATTTACTAGTTTGATGTCTTCTTTAACGATTTTTCCATCGTTTGAAATTGTTCCAAATGATTCAACTTGTTTAATTTGATACACAACTCCTGCTAAAGGCTTCGCACCTTTAGGAATTTCTACTCCTTTAGAGTTACTTTCTTTTAAAGCTGGACTATCAGCCGGCTCTTGTTCAAATTTATGAATTGTTAACGTACCTTTACTTGGGCTTTTCGATTCTGCTTTTATTAATATACTTGGCAATGAAGCAAATGTTAGCAAACAGATTAAAAACATACTTAAAAACTTTTTCATTTCTCGTTCTCCTCTTCTACCAATTTAATATTCTAGTAATTACTATTTCTCTTATGGAAAAACAAAAATACAACTACAATCATTAAAAAAGTACCAATTAAATAAAATACATTTGTTCCAACACCGCCTGTGTTTGGAATTTCCCACTCGCTTTTTTTGTTTTCTACTTTTAACGTTTGTGTAGGTGTCGCTGCCGTTACCTCGACCTCAATTGGATCACGGAGCAACATATATCCATTCGGCGCTTTCACTTCTTTAATCGTATATTTTCCAAACGGTAATTTCTCTAAGCTAGCCTTGCCATTTTCATCTGTAATTAACTTTCCAACTTCTTTCCCTTCTTGGTTAAAAACTTGAAATTCCGCATGTTGCAACTTAATATTTTCATCAGCTGCATCTACCTTTTCAATTTCGATCTTACCTATAGATGGCGGAATAACAACTACTTTATTCGAACTAATTGGCGTATTATCAAATACGAGCTCTGCTATGTTTGGCACGCCGCCATTTGCAATATATTTCGCTAACACCTCTACTGGTGTACCTTCTGCTATTTTGCTTTTAATATGCATCGTGTACTTTAAACCAGCTAGATACGCATATGAACCATCTTTCTTCTCTAACTCAATTGTCACTTTCTTTGTTTGCTTATCAATGTTCGGTGTTACTTTTACAACTTCACCTTTTTCATTCATAAGCTTCACATCTAAAATATCTAGAATATCCTCTAAGTCATCTTGTAAAGTAACCTTCTCTAAATTTGCGGTATCATTGCCAAATTGGTATGCTACATTCCAAGTAAACTCTTCATTTCTCTCTTGTAATGTACCTTTTTCCACTTCTTTCTCATTTTGAGTAGAAACGGTTTTTGTTACTTTCGGTTTTTCCTTCGGAGGAACCACATACACTTCGTTAGATTTCACTGATTTATTATTTAGTACTAACTCTGCTGTATTTGGAATTCCACCTTTTACTATATAACGTGCTAATTCTGATTGATTTACACCATCAGCAATTTTAGATGTAATTTGCATCGTATATACTTCACCTGTTAAATACGCATAACTTCCTTCTTGTTTCGGTACTTCAATCATTACATGTTTCTTAGCAGCATCAATTTTGGGTTTTATATTTACGACTTCACCTTTTTTATTGATGACCTTCACATCTAAAATGTCTAAAATATCTTCTAAATCATCTTGTATAACGATAGAATCGTATCCACTTGGTGAACTTCCAAATTCATACTGCACATTCCAAACAAATTTCTCTTTTACATTGGATAATGTAGCCTTTTCCACGTTCTTTTCATCGTCATCCGATACAGTCTTGCGTAATTTCGGCTCTTCAATTGGTGGCTTCACAATGACTTTATTAGAAACAACTGGATTGTTATCTATAATGAGCTTTGCCGTATTCGGAACGCCACCTTTATCTAGGTACCCTTTGATCACATCGATATTTGTACCAATCTTTATCTTCGCTTTAATCGTTAATCGATATTGTCCACCAGCTAAATGCGCGTACGAATCACTTTGCTTCAGCAACTTATACGTAACAATTGCCTTCTCTTTATCTATAACTGGTGTTACTTTCACAGCTTCGCCTTTTTCGTTTAACAATTTCGCATCTAAAACTTCTAAAATATCTTCCAAATCATCTTGTATAACGATTTCTTGTTTTGACTCCACGTCAAATCCAAAGTTGTAATTGACATCATATACAAATTCTTCATGCAATGAATTTAACAATGCCTCATCGACCAATTTTTGATCTGAATCAGAAACTTTTTTCGTTACCGCCGTAGTACACTTAGTAGCATTTTCATTTGGAAGTGCCTTGACGGTTTGAATATCAAACTTTTGATCAAAGAACATAAAATATCCATCTGCAACGTTAAATTCTTTCGATTGCGGTGTTTTTTCCTTCACCTTATAAGTGACTTTATACGTTCCTTCCGGCTGTCCGTCTAAATCCCAAATGATCTGGTTCCCTTGTAGAACAGGTTTCGTATTAACACCATTTAGACCAGACCCTTGCACACCTGTTACAAGTAAATCATTATTAATATTTAAAACCATCTTATCTTTTTCTTTTTTCGTCACTTTTGTGACGGTTTCAATTAAATTCTTCGTGAACTCTTCAATATCATTCGCTAAAACAAACCACTCTGATTTTGTTGCCATCTTTTTTAACTCTTGCCTTGCATACGGTCCTACTTGTGTATCGTATTTATCATAATATTGGTCAGATGCTGCTAGCATATTTTTATCTTCCCAAAAAGCTGTAACAAGTTTATATCCCGCGTTTTTTATATTTTGAGCCTCTGTAGTTACTTCCTTCAAAGCACCTACATAATCTTGCCCATATTCACTCGACTTATAACCTTTAGCTTTATCCTCATCCGTTACTTGATTTGTTAATTTATAAATATAGCCATCCTTTCGAATGTTAGCAACACCATCTGTAACAAGCAGAAAAACTGTTTCTCGGTCTGGGTCGTTTTGCCCCTTCGCTTTCTCATACTCCGCTAACGCAAACTGAAGACCACTAGCAGTTGGTGTACCGCTATTCGGAGTAATTGTATTGATGCCATTCTTTGCAAGGGTGAAGTTACTAGTTAATTGTGCTTGCAAGGTTGTTTTGATCCCAAGACCACTATTCGAAAGCACCTTACCATAACTATCTTTATATCCCTTATAATCTTGATAACTAGTTACCATCACCCGATCTGTCTCAGGGTTTAGTTGATCCACGATATTGCCCAATGCTTTTTTCACATCCGGCATTGTTTTTTTTAAACTTCCACTTGCATCTTGCACAATAACAAAATCAACTTTCTTTTGTTTTGGTGCCGGCCACTTAAAACTTAGCTCCCCTTCATGCTCCCTTAAACACATATTCCCTGTCGATTTAGTTGTTACCTTATGCTGTATCGCTTCCACCGTATTAGCAGCAACCGCTATTATCCCTGGGCTAATCACTTGAAACACGAGTAGAAGCAACAAAAATAATGTGACGTTCTTTTTCATCGTTCCATCCTCTCACTTAACATAAATTTATCTCGCCCCATTTCCCCCTTTTTCGCCAAATTACTTTTACGCTCAAAGTATAAATTGGGACACTGAACAAAAACTGAACAAAAATCGAAAAATAAAAATATTTAAACAACTTATTATATATAACAATTAATAAGAATCATTTATACTAGTAATTACAAATAATTACCATGGAATATTTATGGTTATATTTAGAGGAATGAAAAACCCCCTATTTTGTCTAAATATTTATTGGTGATATGACTTGAGTTAAATCATTAAACAAGATTGTAAGAAAGAGGTAATGAACTATGAGGGCAATTATTGTTGATGATGAACCATTAATACTCCAAAGACTTGAAAAGATGTTAAAAGAACTTCAAATTTTTAAAGATATCGTTTGCTTTGATGATTGTGAATCTCTTAGTTTTTATAGTAAACGTCATACAATTGATGTCGCCTTTCTTGATATTGAGATGCCTGAAAAAAATGGCGTTATGTTAGCCCGCGAACTACAATCAAAACATAAAAATATAAAAATAGTTTTCATTACAGGACATGACCGTTATGCGGTTGAAGCATTTGAAATTTATGCATTGGATTACATTATGAAACCTATTACGAGGGAAAGATTGCATAATACTATTCAACGTCTTATGCAAAACATGACGATTGAAACAACTAATTCCGCTACAATAGAAACTTCGATACTCAATTGCCTTGGTGAGTTACATTATGTAGATCATGAAAAAAACAAAAAAATCCCCCTAGAAAAATGGCGCACAAAAAAAGCGAAAGAACTATTTTTATTTTTAGTTCATAATCGAAATAAAGTTATTAATAGAGATACTTTAATTGAATTACTATGGTCAAATACTGATTTAGAACAAGCAAGAGTAAATCTACATTCAGCCATATATCAAATTCGAAGAACCATCCATGCTTACGAAATGAATGTAAACATTACTCGAGTGAATGACGGATATAAACTCGATTTACAAAACATTTTGATTGATGTTGATCTATTCGAACAAGCAGCAGCCGCGCTTCCAAAAGAAATATGTAGCGATACATTTGATAAATACATTGCATTCCTCTCTTTATATACTGGAGATTACCTTATTGATATGGACTATTGGTGGAGCGAAGGAGAAAGAACAAGATTACAAAACTTATATTTTCAACACGCCTTTTCCCTTATTCGTTTTTATATAGAAGGTGCGAATTACACTGAAGCAATTGATATTTGCATGCGTATGCAATCTATGAATCCATTTGAAGAAAATACGTATCACCATTTAATTTCCTTATACGCTAAAACAGGGAATAAAACAGCTAAACAAAATCAAGAAAAAATGCTACACAAATTATTAAGCGATAGCGAACTTACTATGATATAAAGAATCTCTCAATATAGATTCTTCATTTTTGCCATTCTCAGCTATCCTATGCTACATTTATTCCGGCATATAAATATTGAATAATAAGGCGGGAATAAAATGAATACACCTAAAATCGGAATGATTGGTCTTGGAAATATTGCACAGAAAGCCTATCTCCCAACACTTACAAAAGAAACAAATTGGAATTTTGTAGGGGCGTTTACACCTAACGCAGAGAAAAGAAAACAAATTTGCCAGCAATATCGTATTCAAGATTTCCATTCTATTGAAACGTTAGCTTCGGAATGTGATGCAATCTTCGTTCATAGTTCAACTGCTACACATTATGAAATTGTTTCTACACTTTTGGAAAAGGGAATCGATGTTTATGTAGATAAACCGTTAGCGGCTACTACTGAACAAGCTGAAAAGCTAGTCGAAATGAGTGAAAAGTACAATCGGAAATTAATGGTTGGATTTAACCGCCGCTTCGTCCCTATGTATGTCGCTGCAAAAGAGCAGGCTAATGATATTTCATGGATTCGGATTGAAAAGCACCGCACAAATAAAGTCGGGCCATATACGTATGACTTTACTATGTTAGATGATTACTTACATATTGTAGATACTGCTCGCTGGCTAGCTGATGATGACCTTAACGTCGTTCACAATATGATGCAAATAAATGAAAAGAATGAACTTCTTTACGGACATCATACATATACAACTGCAAACGGACTTTTACTTTCTACAGCGATGCACCGCCATGCCGGTACAAATTTAGAACAAATTGAACTTGTGACGACAGGTAAAATCATTCGCGTAAAAAATATGAACACATTTGAAATTGAGCAGGAAAACTCCGTTTCACAAAGTGGTTCACCCTCATGGGAAACGACGTTAAAACAACGCGGCTTCGAAGATGCTGTTCATCATTTCATCGAATGTGTACATGGGGATACAAAGCCTATAGTAGATGGGTTAGAAGGATTAAAATCTCAGCAAATGCTACAATCTCTACTGCACGCTGCAAGGAAAAATTAAAACGGATACATTTTTCAGAATTTACTTTCATTCCCATTTCCCCTTTATTTCTATCAAAAGTTTCTATAGAATATGTTGATAGGAATTATAAATTTCATATTGAATCGTGGAAAGGATGGGAATAACACATGTGGAATGAGTTTAAAAAGTTCGCCTTAAA
Organism: Bacillus sp. LK2; assembly: GCF_001043575.1. Taxonomy (NCBI): domain Bacteria; kingdom Bacillati; phylum Bacillota; class Bacilli; order Caryophanales; family Bacillaceae; genus Bacillus; species Bacillus sp. LK2. Next base: position 14,580 of record NZ_LDUK01000013.1, on the reverse strand, counting down.
AGGAAACGTAATGGATTTAGCTGTCGGGGTCGTAATCGGTGGTGCATTCGGTAAAATTGTTTCTTCATTAGTAGGCGATGTTATCATGCCATTAATTGGTCTACTACTTGGTGGAATAAACTTCAAAGGACTTTCCTTTACATTTGGTGGCGCAGTTGTAAAATATGGTGCATTTATTCAAACAGTTGTCGACTTCTTAATTATCGCATTCTCTATCTTCTTATTCATTAAACTGTTTAATAAACTAACGTTGAAAAAAGAAGAAGAAAAAGAGGAAGAAATTCCAGAACCAACAAAAGAAGAAGTTCTTCTTGGCGAAATTCGCGACTTATTAAAACAACAAAATCCCTCTAAAGATAGAGCATAATTGAACGGATAAAAGGCATGCCCCTTTCGGGGCATGCCTTTTTTTATATGTTATAACGTTTCCGAATTCATATGAATAAATATAATAATACCTGCAACCATAAGTACCATAATGCTACCTGCAAATAGTGTAATACCGATAAACATTAAACTCGTACTTAAATCTATCGAAATACTTTCAGTAAAAATAGAAATTACATACGTGATAAGGGCGATTCCTGCAAGAATACTTCCTGGAACAAATCGCTTTAAGCCATTTTGTTTTAACGTCATATATGCAAAAATAGCAGTCATGCAAAGCGTAATTATCCAAAGAACGATCATCTCTTCTCCCCCCTCACAAGCCTTTTCTTTCTATTATACATGACATTGCCCTATAATAGTTAAATTTGCACTTATGTGACATATAACAAGGAATAACCCCATCTATAGCAAATGTCTTCCAACATAAACTAAGGAGGTTTCAAAAAGTGTTACATGTGTTCGAATTAAATGAAACACCATTTGAGACAGGAAAAGAATTATATGCAGGGTTTTTACACGTTAAGAAACATGAACATGTAGATACAGTAGTTAAACAATATTATCCTGAATATGAATAAAAGCTCACAGCAATCGCTGTGAGCTCTTTTATGCTTACTTCGTTGAATCTCTAAATTGGATACGGTGAGGTAAGATAACCGTGTGATCTTCTACTTTTTCTTTGTTCATATATTTTGTTAGTAGACGCATTGCTACTGCACCGATATCATACATTGGTTGTACAACTGTTGAAAGCTGTGGACGTACCATTAAGGCAAGGCGAGTATTGTCAAAACCAAGCACTTCGATATCAGTTGGTACGTTTAATCCAGCGTCTTGTGCTGCGTGGATTACACCTAGTGCCATTTCATCAGAAGATACGAAAATTGCTGTTGGTTTTTCATCAATGCTCCAAAGCTTTTCAAACGCTTCTAGACCTGAATCATATGTGTAATCTCCATCGATTACAAGATTTTCATCATATGAAATACCTGCTTCTTCTAAAGCTTTTTTATAACCTTGTAACTTCTTCGCGCTTCCCGCTTTATCAATGAAAGGACCAGAGACGAAACCGATACGTTTATGTCCTTGTTCAATAAAATGCTTCATTGCATCGTAAGCTGCTTGTGTATAATCGATATTTACTGATGACGTTTCATTTTGCTCATCAAATGACGCTGCTAATACAATTGGTACTGGAGATTTTTTGAACTCTTCAACGTGAGTATCTGTAATATCTTCACCCATGAAAACAATCCCGTCCACTTGTTTCCCAAGCATCGTATTTAATAAGTGGAACTCTTTCTCTTTGTTTTGGTCAGAGTTACTTAAAATGATGTTATATTTGTACATTGTTGCGATATCTTCAATTCCACGAGCAAGTTCTGCATAAAACGTATTTGAGATATCAGGGATAATAACACCCACTGTAGTTGTCTTCTTACTTGCTAGTCCACGTGCAACCGCATTTGGGCGGTATCCTAAACGATCAATTGCTTCTAATACTTTCTTTCTTGTTGTAGGCTTTACATTTGGGTTACCGTTCACAACACGTGATACAGTAGCCATTGAAACATTCGCTTCACGCGCTACATCATAGATTGTTACGTTCATCTCTTCGCACACTCCTTCTATTTATGTTATCTATTTTTATGTATCGGTTCACTTGAATGAAAAAAAGACATCAACTCTATTTGCAGATGCCAACAATCGTCCCGAGTTCTTCCTTTTACTAATGATACGATAAAAACGCAGGCTCATACAATATTTTCCCGCAAAAGTTTCGAAAAAATTCGCTTCTTTTCTCGTATTTTCGTATTTTTTATGCAAAAAGGGCAATTTTTGTAAAAAGGAGATGTCCCATAAGTAAAAACTTATAAAATAAGAGGAGGCTGTTCCAAAATGTCTTTTTGGACCGCCTCTTTAAAAGTTTTTACAATTTACTTCCAAATACTTTTAATTCTTTCATAAACTCATTGAATTCCGGAATATCCATTTGCTGTGCTGCATCTGATAAAGCAACCGCAGGATCCGGGTGTACTTCTGCCATAATCGCATCCGCACCAATTGCCATCGCCGCTTTTGCAGCTGGTAATAGAAGGTCACGACGCCCTGTAGAATGCGTAACATCGACAACGACAGGTAAATGCGTTTCTTTCTTTAAAATCGGCACAGCGGAAATATCAAGCGTATTACGCGTTGCTCTTTCATATGTGCGAATACCACGTTCACATAAAATGATATTACCATTACCCTCTGCCATGATATATTCTGCCGCATTAATAAATTCTTCGATTGTTGCTGATAAACCACGCTTTAATAATACCGGTTTATTTACAGCACCAGCCGCTTTTAGCAGTTCGAAGTTTTGCATATTGCGAGCACCAATTTGAATAACATCAACGTAATCTAATGCCATTTCAATATCATTTGGATTTAAAATTTCACTAATAACAGCTAAATCATATTCATCTGCAACTTGGCGTAAAATTTGCAAGCCTTCTAATCCAAGACCTTGAAAATCATATGGAGATGTACGAGGCTTGAAAGCACCACCGCGCATTAATTTCAACCCTTGCTCTTTCATCGCTTCTGCAACTTGGCGTACTTGTTCATAACTTTCCACAGCACATGGCCCCATAATAAAATGCTGATTACCATCGCCAATTTTTTCACCATTAATTTCGACAATTGTATCTTCTGTTTTTTTCTTACGAGAAACAAGTAGCGCCTTACGATGATCGTCTTCTTGTAACTCTAAACCAGCTTGGAAAATTTGTTTGAAAATATGTTGTAAAGTTGATGTTTCAAATGGACCATCATTCTTTTCTGCAATTAAATTAAGCATATTTCTTTCACGTACAGGATCAAAACGTTTCACACCTTGTACTTCTTTTAAATTCCCAACCTCTTGCACGAGACGGCCTCTTTCACTTAGTAATTCTAATATTTGTAGATTGAGTTGATCGATTCCAGAACGTAAACGATCCAATTCTTGTGATGCCATAAGAAAGCCACCTTTTTCAAATTTCTATATGTTACAGTCATTAACTTTTTTAAGATAACTTATTATATCTGATACATATGCAGTTGTCACACGATATACAACAAAGAGTGACGTAGTGAACAGATAGAAAGAATACATGAGAATTTCATGCAAATATAGTAGTTTGCAATGAAAAAAAAGACAGTATTTAAACTGTCTTTTTTTATTATAGGAAAGAAACAAACGGCTTATCGCTGTCCTTCTCTTTTATAATAACAGCCTCGATTTTACTCTCGGACTTGATTTGTAATTGTACTTTAGCATCTTTAGGCAATTGTTCTAACATACTTTGAACAGCAATTTGAGAGAGCCCCATTAATTCTGATTTACCATTGTATTTAACGACAATATCCAGATTTAATTTATCCATACGATTTTGCTTATATGAAATCTTAGCATTAACTGGAATATAATCTCCTTTAGAAAATTCCTTTATCGCTTTAGAAAAATCATTTAGCTTTTTATTATCTTCTCCATGTGCTCCCTCAAATTCTTGAGAAGGATACGAATACGACTTTTCATCAATAGCTTCCCAATTCCCAAGATTTGTATCGTTCTTTTGAACAGAAGCGCTAGAAATATAAGTACCATTCTTTAAAGAACTTGTACTTTCTTGCTTAAATATAGCAAACGTAATTGGAGATTTGTTATATTTATCATTTTTATTAATAGCTTCTATAAGCTTCTTAGCGACTTCAGTACCTTTAGAAATAGCTTCCTCATTAGATACATTTGAAGACATAGCTAAACCAATAACTACACCAGACAAGCTTAGTTCGTTTGAATTTTGTTTGCCGAAATAGTCCTGTTCTATAATATTAGTCACAACCGGTACTTCTTGTTTCGTAACTAATTCATCAATAGTTTTCTCTGGAATATACTGATTTAATTGTAATACGTAATTTTCTGTATCAAATTGTTTTGAAGCAATATTCATTAAACCACTTTCATATTCTGCTAAATCTAGTTTAGAATTCGTTGTAACATTAACTGTATTAATTACTTTTTGTTCCTTTAAAGGAATAACAGTTCTATAGTACTCCTTAGAAACCGCAGTTCTTGGAATCATACTTTTTTCTTTCGTATCTTTCTGTACAACTTCATCCTTCTTACCAATAGTATCATTACTGCAAGCCCCCAGTAATAAACTTACGGTTGTGAAGAATAACGCCATTTTCTTCATTGCTTAAAACCCACTTTCAAAATTCAATTTACTTAGTTCTAATGTATTTATAGTGTACCACTAAATATATTGCAACAAAATAAAAAAGAAGCAAGCCTCTCGCTTGCCTCTCTACTTTACATTCTCTTCTAAAGCTTCTTTTTTAATATTCCAATGAGATGTATGCCATACTACCATTCCATCTTTTATGTATAACACTTGCGGAGATTCATGCTTAATACTGTATTGCTCTGCAACATGGTTCGAAACGTCTCTCGCATCTTGTACGTATAAGTAATATGCTGGTACTTCTCTTTCTTCACCACAATACGCTTGAAACTCTGTATATGCACCGTGGCTAATTGGACATGTTGTACTATGTTTAAAAAGAACATATGGCTCGTTCTTTTCTACTAACGCTTCAAGTTCTTCAATCGTTTCAATTTTTATCATACTCATCATTACTCACCTCTCATACGAAGTCTAGAACGTTTCTCTCTCTTTTCAGCCTTCTGCTCAGCTCTCTCTAGTTTACGCTCTTCTTTTTCAATCTTTTTCTCTTGTCTCGTAGCACGGTAATGGTTGTATACTTCAATTGCTGCGCTACTCCACTGTACAACTTGTGCTACTTTATCTGCATTATTTTCAATTTCGTCCGTAACAGACTCTGACACATTGCGAAGCTTCGTATTTAAAGAGTGAATCGTCGTTCCGATTCCATCCACACCTTCTACTACTTTATTTAGCGACTGTGACTTCTGTTGAATATCATCAGCTAACGCATTTGTCTTATGTAATAATTGCTCCGTCTCTACACTTATTCCTTGCATTTGCTTTTCTAAACCTTCTAACGTGCTTGCAACGTTTTCTAACGTCTTCTGAACCGATAACAACGTTCTGCATGCATATACTACTAATACAGCGAAAGCAACTGCAATAATAGCCGCACTTACATATAAAAGAACTTGCATTTCATCACTTCCTTTATCTTTTTCATACTTTCTCCTATTATACAATCATTTTCCGTTTCATTCTAATCCCTATCTTTTCATTAGAATTTTCATACTTATTCGTTAACTTTAACATAAATCATTCAACAAATTCCACTAAGTAGGTTACAATAGGAGAGGATACATAATTAGTAAGGAGGCTTTACATATGAAAGATCCACGCATTGAAAAGTTAGCATACAATTTAATTAACTACTCTATTCGCTTACAAAAAGGCGAAAAAGTATTAATTGAAAACTTTGGCTTACAAAAAGAACTTGTAACTGCACTTGTAAAAGAAGCATATGCAGCTGGCGGTTTCCCATTCGTTTCTTTAAAAGACCACTCAGTAGATCGCTCTTTATTAATGGGTGCTACGGAAGAACATTTCGAACAAATCGCTACATATGAAGCGAGCGTAATGAAAGATATGGATGCTTACATCGGCCTTCGCTCTGGTGATAATATTAACGAACAAGCCGACGTTCCAAGTGAACGTATGAAAATTCATGGCCAAACAGTTGGTAAAAAAGTTCATAGAGACATTCGCGTTCCGAAAACACGCTGGGTTGTTCTTCGCTATCCAAATGCTTCTATGGCACAGCTTGCTAAAATGAGCACAGAAGCTTTCGAAGACTTCTACTTCGAAGTATGTAACTTAGATTACGGAAAAATGGATAAGGCGATGGATAGCCTTGTTGCATTAATGAATAAAACAGATAAAGTTCGCTTAACTGGACCTGGAACTGACTTAACATTCTCTATTAAAGACATTCCAGCTATTAAATGCTCAGGTCATTTAAACATCCCAGATGGTGAAGTATACTCTGCGCCAGTTCGCGATTCTGTTAACGGTACAGTTTCTTACAATACACCATCGCCTTACAACGGCTATACATTTGAAAATGTACAACTTAAATTTGAGAATGGACAAATCGTTGAAGCAACTGCAAACGATTCAGAACGCATTAACAAAATCTTCGATACAGACGAAGGCGCACGCTACGTTGGTGAGTTCGCAATCGGTGTAAACCCATACATCTTACATCCAATGGGAGACATTCTATTTGATGAAAAAATCGATGGCAGCTTCCACTTCACTCCTGGACAAGCTTACGACGATGCATGGAACGGCAACAACTCTAACATCCACTGGGATTTAGTATGCATCCAACGCCCTGAATACGGCGGCGGCGAAATTTACTTCGACGACGTACTAATCCGTAAAGACGGACGCTTCGTTGTACCTGAACTAGAAGCTTTAAACCCAGAGAACTTAAAATAATATAAAAAAACGCTCGGAATTGTATCCGAGCGTTTTTTTATCAGTACTGTAATAAAGTGAAACTTTAATCAGTGGGGGTTTTGTTCATCCCCCACTGATTATCAGCCCGCACCAATCGGGCGTTTACGGGCAGTTGATCTCCCACCTAACTTCTTTGCTCCAGCCGAATTTTGAGGTGGGAGTCTTACTGCCCGTTAATGCGGGATAAATCTTTAGCCACATCCTCTGGCACTTTAAAACTCATTTTCTTATTTGTTATTTCTTCCCAAACATATCTATTTTCACATTTGGATTCTCTTTTTCAACAAGCAATAAAAACTGTGTCATATCTTGTGGCATCGCAATCATATGTACTTTATATGTATTCGTCGTAATTTCAAGAGACTTTCCGACCTGACGGATAATTCTCATATCTTTTAATACAATGTCATCATTTAAAATACCGTACTTTAATACACCATTTTCTACTTTATGTTTTTTAATAAACACCTCCCAAACGAGTGGTACATTTACAATAAAGCATACACCCATCCCAATCAACGCTGACATCCACTGCTCTTTATTTATGAAAAACATGACAATTGGATACACAAACATAGAAGCTAACGTGAGACTAACGAAAATCAACGATGACTTACTTCTTTGAATCGGAAAGTTCATACCTACATCACCTAACCTAAATTATACTATATTTCCCATTTTTATTTATAAAAAAAGGCCATTTCTGAATGACCTTTTTAAACGATGTACCTATAAAACTTCTTATCTACTTCTAGCACAGGAAAACTTTTTGGCAACTCTTCTATATTCACACTTTGGAAACCATTCTTTTCGTAAAAACGGTGTGCCGCTAGAAATTTAATTGTTGTTCCTAAATAAATGTCTTCCAAGTTCTGTTCCTTCGCCCAAGAGATTGCTGTTTGAAGTAGCATTCTTGATGCACCCCATTCTTTTCCGCGGAACTCTTTCTTCACAAACATTTTCCTTAGCGCTACTTGACGATTCCCAATATCTAATAAAGCTATCGTTCCAACTACTTTCCCATCATAAGTTGCCACCCAAAAGTTTCCTTGATCCCTTTGATAGAACGTTTCTATTTCTAGTAAGTCAGGCTGCTCTTCTTTCGTAATTGGGACATTGTATTCTTTTTGCTGAATATGAACAATGAGATCTACTACTTCATCTTGAAACTTACTTTCATATGGCACAATGAAAATTTTCTCGTTCATCGAATCTCCTTCCATTCCGAAGCTAGTAAACTATACACAGCAATATCCTGGAAATGATCATATAGCCATTCTTCATCTCTTAAAGTACCATCTAACTTAAAACCTAAACGTTCTGGAATTGCGCGGCTTTTCGCATTTTCAACACCGCACCGGATTTCAATTTTATTCAGTTTCAAGTTTTCAAATGCATAATGAAGCACAGCCTTCATACTACGCGTCATAATGCCTTTCCCACCAGCATCTTCTGCAAGGTAATATCCAAGACTCGTCGCTTTCTTCCCCCAGCTTACCGGATGAATACCTACCATCCCAACGAGCTTTCCTTTATAACGTATTCCACTTTCAAAACCGTCTCCCTCTGCAAATTTCTTTAACCACATCGGAAAAATCTCATCATAAGCATCAGCAGATTTCGTCCCATCTACCCACGGAAGCCACCTTCTTAAATGATTACGATTTTGATCTATTAATTCATATAGTTCCTCTTTATGATGTTTTTCTAATAGTTGAAGTTCGATTTCATTATCTACTCGGAGTGTGAACATATTTTTTAGCCCCTTTTTATTTTTCTTATTATTCTAACATTTCTAGATAGAAAATGTTAAATATTCACACTTTCTTTCGATCTTATCTTAATAAAGCCAGAAGAATATAGTACTCCCGTAATAACTAATATTATCCCTATACATTGTACGGCTGTTATATTTATTCCTTCTACAAAAGAAATAATCATAGTAACAACAGGCACTAAATTAAAAAATAAAGATGTTCTCGCTGCACCAATTTGAGCGATTCCATTATTCCACCATAAGTAACCAAGCACACTCATTCCAATTGCCATAAAGATGATAGATATCCAAGCTAATAGAGGAATTTCTAACACTGGTACTACACTCTTTTGCGTGAAAGATATCATAATAAAAGCAAGTGCCCCAATAGTCATCGTATATGTCGTCGTTTGTATTGGACTACCCGTCTTAATAAATCTTCTACTTAATACGCCGTATAGTGCCCAGCAAATATTCCCTAATAAAATATATAAATCACCTTTTGAAAACGATAAATTTTGTAGTATTGCAAACGAACCTTGTGTAAGGACAAAAACAACACCAAGTAGTGCAAGTAACATTCCAATCGCTTGGTGCTTCACTATTTTCTCTCGTAAAATGACACTTGCTAATAACGTCGTAACAAGTGGATTTGTCGCCATAATAAGCGCTCCATTAATAGCTTCTGTATGTTTCATTCCTAAAAAGAAAAAGAAGTTAAAACCGAATACACCAACTATACCAAGCAAAAGGTAATAAACCCTATTCTGCCTCCATACTTCCAACTCAAAATCTTTTCGTATTTTTAAGAGACATAACATCACAAGTGCAGCAATTCCAAAACGCCATGCCGCTATATGAATCGCTTCGAAATATTGCACCGCATATTTCGAAGCATTAAAGGTCCCACCAGTAAATATGGAAAATCCTAATAACTGAGCATATACTTTATTCTTCATTGTCGGCCTCCGAGTCTTTTCCCTCTAGAAAACCGTAATAAATTTCTAATTTCTCCTCTGTTAACTGAACTACTTTTTGCAATTGCTCCTGTTGTTCTTTTAACCGCTCTAAGTGAGTTGTTAAAATTGAAATTCTCTTTTTTACTTTCGTAGGTACTTCCTCTTTCCGCTGTTTGATTTCCTCTATAATGCATCCATCACTTGCAAACTCAGCCATCTCTTCTAATGACATTCCAGTTTGCTTTAATGAATATAAAAATTTTAATAGCCGCACATCACCTTCTGTATACTGCCGAATACCACTATTTCGCGTTGGTGGTGGTAATAAACCTAATTTCTCATAATAGCGTAAAGTGTGAATACCCATCCCCGTTAACTCTGCTACTTCACTGATTTTATACATATTCTCTCCCCCTTGTTTTTACATTTTCATCTTACAACCTAGAGTTGACTCTAGGTCAATACATAAAGTGAAACTTTAATCAGTGGGGGTTTTGTTCATCCCCCACTGATTATCAGCCCTCACCAATCGGGCTTTTACGGGCAGTTGATCTCCCACCTAACTCCTTTGCTTTACAGCCGAATTTTGAGGTGGGAGTCTTACTGCTCGCAAATAGCGGGATAAAAATCGAACACAACAAAAAAAGACGCACAGCTCAGCTATGCGTCTTTTTTCTTACTTCTCTGCAACTTGAACTTCTTTTACGTAAGCTGCTTCGAATTTTTGGATGTCACCTGCGCCCATGAAAATAAGAACGCCGTTTTTATGTTTCTTTAATACCTCTGTTGTTGTATCTGTAATTAGCTCTGCACCATCGATACGTTTTTGCAGATCTTCAATTGTTAATTCACCTTTGTTTTCACGTGCTGAGCCGAAAATATCACATAAGTATACTTGGTCAGCCTTGCTTAGGCTTTCTGCGAACTCATCTAAGAATTTCTCTGTACGTGAGAATGTATGTGGCTGGAATACAGCGACAACTTCACGCTCTGGATGTTTTTGACGAGCTGCTTCAATCGTTGCATTAATTTCTGTCGGATGGTGTGCATAGTCATCAATGATAACTTGCTCTCCCATCGGCTTTTCATTAAAGCGACGTTTTACACCTTCAAAAGTTGTTAATTGATGTTTTACTGCTTCTACATCAACGTTTTCATAATGGCAAAGCGCGATAACTGCTAATGCATTTAATACGCTGTGATCGCCGTATCCTGTAATTTTGAACGTGTCATAATACGTATTACGAACGAATACATCGAATATAGTACCATCAGTTCTCTTTTGGATGTTACGTGCTTGGAAATCATTATCTTCTCCAAATCCATAGAAAATAACAGGTACTTTTGCTTGAATTTTTTGAAGTTCTTCATCATCACCACATGCAATAATACCTTTTTTCACTTGCAATGCCATCTCTTTGAATGCACTAAATACATCATTGATGTCTGCAAAATAATCTGGATGATCGAAATCGATATTTGTCATAATTGCATAGTCTGGATAGTAAGACAAGAAATGACGACGATACTCACAAGCTTCAAATACAAAATACTTACTATTTTCTACCCCATGCCCAGTTCCATCTCCAATAAGGTATGATGTTGGGTGTGCACCTTGCATTACATGGGCTAACAAACCAGTTGTTGATGTTTTTCCATGTGCACCAGTTACAGCAACACTTGTATATTTGTTCATAAGATCACCTAAAAAATGGTGGTAACGGTGTACTGGGATATTTAATTCTTTCGCTGCTACGATTTCTTCATGCGTATCTGGAAATGCATTTCCTGCGATAATCACTTGTCCTTCTTTAATATTATTTTTATCAAAAGGAAGGATGGAAATACCACGCTTTTCCAATGCTGTTTGTGTAAAGAAACGCTTTTCATAATCAGACCCTTGAACAGTATGCTTCATGTCATGAAGAATTTGCGCTAATGAACTCATTCCTGTTCCTTTAATTCCTACAAAATGGTAAACTGTCATCTTAAAGAACCTCCAACATTTCGAACTAATACAACGGCCTATCTATAAGACAGTATATGAATCTTTTCTTATTTTGGTAATCATCATACATTTCTGATGCAGTGAATTTCTTTTTACCTTCACCTATCAGGATAAACTCGTACGTACTTTTTTTATGTCCATAACACATTTATTATAGCAAAAAACAAGCCGCTATACTATGATAACAGAAAAACTGATAGGGTCAATCACCTATCAGTTTTTCTCGCTTTTACATATCTTTTTTTGTTTCTAATTGAACACGCTCTAGACGTGGGTTTGGACGGTATTTACGACCAGCTTTTGCTTCTGGTTTTCCATTTAATTCTACGTTATCACCAGTAAAACCAATATTCATTTTTAATAAGCTGCTTCCTACTCCGTATATATCGACAGGAACATTTTGAGCTTCAAATTCACGAATACGCTTCTCATCAAATCCACCAGTTACAACGATATCTACATGTTGGAACCCTTCCTCATCAAGAGCCTTACGAAGTGCAAATACAAGCGATGGATTTACACCACGAGGATCAAATGTTCCAAGTACTTCTGGGTGACGAATGAAGTATTGATCAATCATTGTACGAGACGTATCGACACGTACACCTTTTAATATTGATCCAAATTCACGCGCTACGCGAAGTGCATCTGTAATGACATCATTGTTGTAATCAATTAGTACGACTAATTCATCCTCTGGGAATTTTTTATGATATGCTTTTGCAGCTTCAACAACATCACCATTAAACATTTGAATTAATGCGTGAGGCATCGTCCCCATACCACTTCTGCCCCACCATTCATTCATTGCATGCGTCGCTTGTGCGCTCATACCTCCGATGTATGCCGCATAACCGTCACCAGCTTGTTGCGTATAATGATCATCACGATCTCCCATGAAAATAACCGGTTTTTCTTTGTCTACGCTACGTGCAGCTTGGACAACGTTATATACGTTTGTCGCAACTGATGTACGACGAGCTAAAATCCCATCAATTACACCTTCTAAAAAGCCGAAGTATTCATAAGGACCATGAATTGTTAAAACCGTTTCAAATGGACTAATATTATCGCCATCCTTTAAAGAATGAATTTCTAATTCCTCAGGATTTTTGGCGAATGTTTGTAGCAATGCAATTACCTCATCTGTTCCGCAAAGAACTGCATGTTCTTTTTGGAAAAACTGCATTGTTACAACACTTTTTGGGCGAAATTCTTCAATGATTTCTCTAGTTTTTAAAAAGTAAACGGCAGAGAACCAACCGTCTCCAACACGTTCATCAAATTTAAATGTTTTATTTGTTAGTCGATTTATTTCACCTTTTAATTTTAATTCAATTTCTTTCATGTCGCTTTACTCCCTACTTTACTATCCAACATTTTCTCTTAGTATACAGCAAAACCGCGCACTATACATTCGTTTCCTGCATAGCAGCAAATTCATCCTCGGAAATAAGGACATCTCTCGGTTTCGTTCCTCTTGCTTCAGAAATAATCCCTTGCGATTCCATCTCTTCAATTAGACGTGCCGCGCGATTATAACCGATACGGAATTTTCTCTGTACAGAAGATGTGGACGCTCCCCCTTGCTCTACAACAAATTGACATGCATCAAAAAATAGTTCATCTTCAGACTCACTCTGCTCTGATTTTGCTAATAAATCCTCTTGCTTAAATAAGTAATTCGGCTTCATTTGCTTTTTCACATGGTCAACTGTTTTTTCGATCTCATCATCCGATACGTATACGCCTTGTACACGAACTGGTTTAGACGTGCCGTTTCCTAAAAATAGCATATCACCACGGCCAAGTAATTTCTCCGCGCCCCCAATATCGATAATCGTACGCGAATCAACTTGAGACGATACTGTAAATGCAATACGCGTTGGAATGTTTGATTTAATTAAACCTGTAATAACGTCTACAGATGGACGCTGCGTCGCAACTAATAGATGAATTCCACAAGCACGAGCTTTTTGTGCGATACGACAAATTGCTTCCTCAACATCACCAGGGGCAACCATCATTAAGTCCGCTAACTCGTCAATGACGATAACAATATACGGTAATGTCTCACCCGGAATTTCTCTCTCACTTACAATCGTATTGTAACGAGTTAAATCACGAGCACCAGCATGCGCAAACAATTCATAACGGCGTTCCATCTCTTCAACCGCCCACTTTAACGCAGCTGTAGCTGCTTTTACGTCAGTAATAACAGGTGCTACAAGATGTGGAACAGAATTATATGGTGCAAGCTCAACCATCTTCGGATCAATTAGTATCAACTTCACTTCATGCGGCTTCGCTTTATATAAAATACTCGTTAAAATTGCGTTAATGCACACACTTTTCCCTGAACCAGTTGCGCCCGCAATAAGTCCATGTGGCATTTTTCGAATATCCGTTACAATTGGATCACCTGAAATATCAAGTCCAAGCGCAACTGTAAGCGGTGATTCACTCTTTGTAAATACAGGACTCCTTAAAATTTCACGAAGGAATACTGGCTTACTTTCCTTGTTCGGAACTTCAATTCCAATTGCACTCTTCCCTGGAATTGGCGCTTCAATTCGAATATCTTTCGCAGCTAAACTTAATTTAATATCATCACTTAAATTTGTAATTTTATTTACTTTCACACCTGGGTCTGGTTGTACTTCAAAACGAGTTACTGCCGGCCCTTGTGACACATTAATAACATGTGCTCCAACATGGAAATTATTAAATGTCGTATTTAATAATTCTTCCTGTTCTTCTAGCCACTCTGTATTATCTAACGCTGCCTGCTGTGGAATCGACAACAACGTTAATGACGGAAGTTCATATTCCGGTGGCGTTTGTAGTACGTTGCGCATATCGTTCTCTCTTTGATTTACAACATATGCTTTCTCTTGTACTTCCGTACTTGAAATTGGCTCTTGTACTTGTTCAGCTACCACTACTTGCTGCACTGGCTTTTCTTCC
>NZ_LDUK01000012.1:0-14076 GCF_001043575.1 Bacillus sp. LK2 | reverse complement strand
GCTTCTCGGTTAATCGTTACTTTTGATAGCTAACGAATTCGTCCTAGGACAGCCGAGCTAACTCCCTTGTTCCAAAGGTTATTTTGTTACTATTTATGCCAACGCTAATAAGCGTATAGCTTCCTTTTTGATATTCATAGCTGCATTATAGTCACGACTTATTTTTAGTCCGCAAGTACACTCATACGTGCGTTCAGATAGTGACATATCTTTTCTGCTTCCACAACTACTACACATTTTTGTAGAAGGAAACCACTTATCTATTTTTACAAGTTGTTTTCCTTGTTCTTGTAGCTTATATGCTAAAAATGTTGTGAACATCCTCCAACCGTTGTCCGCAACACTTTTACCAAAGCGAAGTGCTCGTGACATTCCTTTCATATGTAAGTCTTCTATTGCTACAACATCAAAATGAGTGGCCAATTCTTTGGACTTATAATGAAGGAAATTCTTACGTTGATTTGCGACCTTTTCACGCAACTTAGCTACACGGATGCGTTGTTTATTCCAACGCTCTGAACCTTTCACACGTCTTGCTAATACTCGTTGTGCGTTTGCTAATCGGTCTAGCATCTGACGATAAAAGCGAGGATAATTGGCTTTCTCATCTTCGCTACTCACGTACAATTCAGCCATTGCGAAATCTAATCCAACCACACTTCCTACTTCTTTTTGTACAATCTCTTTTTCATATTCAATCAAGATGGACACATAGTATTTACCAGTAGGTGTCATAGAAATTGTACATGATTTGATGATATGGTTTTGCGGTATCTCTCTATGTTGTTTCAGTCGCACCATTTTCAGTTTCGGTAATTTGATATAACCATGAAATAACATAATATTTCCGTTTACCCGATTCGTTGTATATGATTTTCTACTTTTTTTACTTTTGAATGTAGGAAAATCACTTTGACCACTAAAAAAATTCTTATACGCGGTTTGCAAGTTTAGTTGAGCATTTGCCAACGCTAATGAACCGACTTCTTTCAACCATTCATACTCTGCTTTGTATTTCGCAGGAGTAGGGAATTTTTGTTTCTTCAGTTCTTCCTTGTTCTCTTTGTACTTTTCGTATACTTCTTTCCGTTCAGCCAGCATCTTGTTATACACAAAGCGTACACACCCGAAAGTTTTACGTATCAGATAGGCTTGTTCTTCTGTTGGATACAGACGAAATTTGTACGCCTTATTATGCTTTGTCATATCAGTTCATCTCACTTTTCGCCTTGATTTCCCATAAACTGTTTTACTTTATCTATGGCGAACCACCAAAGGTGATAACACAACATGAACACTGCGCTATTATTATCTAATTTCATTGTTATACCAAACTTTACCTCTTATAAGACTGATTATATCAGAGGTGAAATAAATAGAAAAAACAATTTTTTTGGCTACACCAAACCGAAATTCATCTCCCACCTATCGTTGGACTATTGTCCTTCACAACGCTTGAGGAAGGAGACTTCTTTCGGATAATGCGTTAAAAATATATAGTTGTTCCTTAACACTAGTGATTTTTATAAATAGTAACTCATGATAATTAAGGTTCTGGTGCAAACATTAAACAAAAGAGAATAAAACACATATATTCCTAACGGAATCGTATCTTTTGTTGCAAGTCCAAACAATTGATGGATGAATTCTTTTTGATTTTTGACAAACTGGTTCCGTAAAGCAATCTGCTCTTTTTTTATCATATGCATGGCTTCTACTCCAGAAAGAATGGATGTAGCTGTGTCAAAAGATTTAAGACCTAGCATAGAACGGATTCGCTTCTTTATAATGCGATGATCTTGTTCTACTATGTTATTCAAGTACTTTTGTTGTCTAAGTCACATACCGTTAGGTATGCTTTTTTCTTTTTTCAACTGTCCAATTGCTATAGGATTAGCTGGATTCTTATCGACTGTTATTACACGTGGCTTTGAAACATGAAAAGACCGTAAAGCTTTCTTGAAAAAGCGCCTTGCAGCCTTATGATCTCTTATTTTGCTTAGGCAAAAATCGATTGTGTTTCCGTTCGAATCAACAGCACGATACAGGTACATCCATTAACCCTTTACTTTGATATATGTTTCATCGACTCTCCAAGAGTCATTTATTTGTTTGAGGTAACGTCGGATCCGTTTGTCCAATTCAGGACCATACTGATAAACCCAACGCATAATCGTTGTATGAGAAATGGATAAACCCCGTTCCTCCATCATTTCCACCAAATCATGAAAACTTAGGTTGTACCGTAGGTATCATCTTACCGTTAATAAGATAATATCAGGCTGATAGTGCTTCCATTTGAACCAATTTTTCTTTTCCATACCGATTACACACCTATTTAGAGCAATAGTATCTGTATGTCCAAGTTTTAGAGATGATTTGTAATTACCTTGAAGTTTTTGCACCAAAACCTGGATTAATGTGTTTCCGGTAGTCCTACGCAGTAGACTACCTATATTTAAAGAAATTACGGACAGGATCAATCTTAAACTTATAAAAACCAATACAAATACATCTAAAACGAGAGTGGTTGGTCTTATCTACCAACCGGAGGAAAATGCTTGACTACCCAATACTTCAACTATCGGGTGCTAATGTTCAACAACACGTACCGAAAATGATCAAACATTTTTATAAACCAACATAACGTACAGGAAATCGACTTTTCTCTTGTCGAAATTCACTTAGCGTACAGTGGTCATATATTTTTAAGAATAACGGAAGAATATATAGAAAATGCTACATAAATGTGAAGTTTGATCAACTTAGGAGGGACAACCTTGTTCAATCAGGTAGTAAAAGCTGTACCGAATTTATTTACAATTGGAAATTTATTGTGCGGTGTTTTTTCAATTACCATGAATATGAGTGACTATTTGGTAGTAGCCTCCATTTTCATTTTCTTGTCAGCTGTTCTAGATCTTCTAGATGGAAGGATTGCGAGAAAATTAAAAGTGAACAGTGAGTTTGGTGTAGAATTAGATTCCTTAGCTGATATTGTTAGTTTCGGAGTTGCTCCTGCACTTTTATTTCATTCGATAGCAACACCATCTATTTTAACTTCTTTGGCATTTATCCTTTTCCCAACGATGGGTGCTTTAAGATTAGCTAAATTTAGTGTTAAACCAACTATTGGATATTTTAAGGGATTACCGATTCCAGCTGCTGGATTAACATTGGCTGGTATGGGATTGTTTTCATATAGCAATGCATGGATTACATTAATCCTCGCTCTCTTAATGGTAAGTCCAATTAGGTTTAAAAAACTTTAATTTGGGTCCCGTCCATCGCCATTAAGACTTTATGGAATATCGTTTATTTGAGGAAGACTATAGAAATATTAAAGAGTAAGTATGACTTCAATAAGTAATTGCTAGAACATATTTCAGGTTCTGTTGCGAAGTTTGAAATAAGCATAAACAGGTTGGTAAATGAGGAACAATGTATAGGAGGTAGCTAGTAATTGTTGAAGTTCATTGTACGTTGAAAAGGCGGAGTCTCTTTGAAGACTTCGCCTTTGGTAGCAAGAATCCCACTGACATTAGTCAGCTTGCCCCTTTAGGGGGATCATCATTAGGAATATATGCGCTTTATTCTCTGTTATTTTTGCACCAAAACCAATCATTATTTTTACTTTTCTTCACCTTTTGTCTGCATTGAGTTGAAAGTCCAATTTAGATGTAATGCATCTCCTTGGAACATATTTTGATCTTCGCCGTTATCTACAAATGTGAACATCACATAGAAGGTATCATCATCTCCTGGGGCAAGTCCGTTTTCTTCTCGGTCTAAAATACCTTTTTGCACAAGGTCAGGAATATTCCCATTTTGTGTACCTTTCTTCAAATCAGATAATGTAGTCGACCATATTGGAACCTCATTTTTATCCAAATTCCACAAGAAATCAACACGGATATGATCGCCCAAATCAGCATTTCCATTATCTCCTTTATCATCGATTACAGTGTAATCAGTCAGAAGCTTCACATCTCCTATCGTTAATGTACCTTTGTTAACTAGTTGAAACCCGCGTTCCATTTCGTCACCTGGCTTAAGATTATCTATATCAATAACAACTTTAGGATCAACACTCAAATCTAAAGTACCAGCTGCAAACGTGTTTTGTGACACTTCCTTATCACTGAAGTACGCATATGTACCTCCACCAATTAAAGATAGGCCAAGAGCTGCAGTTACAACACCCATACCCAGTTTTTTCTTAATACTCATTTCACAAGTCCCCCCCATTTTTAAAGTTCCAACTACATATCCATCCCACAACCAATAATAATTAAGCAAATACCTTATCCATTAGCGAAAACTAACCATCTTTAAATTATTTACTTCATGTAGAGATTCAAGTATCCAAATAGCTATCGCTTTAAGACTACTTGAAGAATAACCGGTAATGTTACAATGAATCATTACCGGTCCAATATTAGTAACTCCCATTTGATTCTAAAATCATTATTTTATTGTTTAGTTTGCTCTAGAATTGTACCCACTTATTTTTTTGGTTCTAATCCAATGGAACGCAAGATTTTATCTAACGTCACTGGCCCCACATTTTCTTTCGGTATCTGATTTTCTTTGGCATCTGGACCCTTTTTCAAGAAATTCTTCTCTATCAAGCGAATATCCGTTTCATTTACAACACCATCTTGATTGACATCGCCATCTTTGACAGTCACTTTTCCTTTTCCATACGATAAAGCTGCTATTCTAGCATCTTGAATATCTACCACTTTGTCGCCGTTCACATCACCTGCAAGGTTGTCATCCATATCAGCTCTAAAGTTTTGTCCCACTAATTCTCCATCCTGCATTTCCCCTATTTTTGTTGTTAATTTACTATTTAAATGACCTGGCATTTCTACAAAAATATCGTATTCTTTATCACTTACAGGAACACTATGAATTTCAAATTGACCACGATCATCAATCGTTCCTGTATATTTCTTTCCATCCTTGCCAACTACGTACACTTTTGCTCCTAGTTTTGTGTAGTCGTTCTTACCTAAATACCCCTCTTCATTCAAGAATGCTTCTGGTCCGATATACCCTCTAACTGTTGAATGCTTCGAAATAATAGAGAAGGATTTATCTTTAAATACAGGAATTTCAACACTTTCTGCTGCACCAGATTTTGTATAAGAGAATTTATTTACTCCAAATGCAGTTAAATCATTAAAATATTCATCACTCGTCATTTCAAATGTAACATCTAAAAATGGTGTGTCTCCATCTAACCCTTTAAATTCTTTTCCTTCTAACGACGCACCAACTTTCACCTTGTTTTCCCAAGCTCCTTCTGTATCTATCTTTGGATCTTCTAATTTAAGATTTAGTCCATGTTGTTTTACATATTCCGTAAGTGCTGGATTTGGTTTCACATCTGTAAATTTAAATAGTTGCTTGTTATAAGGAATCTCAAATGTACCTGACATAAGTTGTTTCACATTATTGAGATTTAAAGTTAATGTAATTTTCTCTCCTAATTTGATTTTATCTTTGTCATAGCTTGGAGCAGCGTATTCCGTTCCTTCTTTAACAAAAACATAGTCTTTAAATCCTGCTGCCATATCCCCTGCAGTTGCAAGGTCATATCCAAATAATTTTAAAGTTAACGGTTCATTTATTTCCTCTGGAAGTACTCCAAATTTAAAATCACCATTTGCTTGAATAGTATTCAGCCAACCTGATGGAAAGGCCGAGTTTTGATAATATACAATTTGATTAGCTTTTTGGTCATACTGCAGTCCTTTTGCCTTTAATGCATCCACTGTAGAATCATAAATATTACCATGTACCCATAATGCTCGCTGACCGTCTTCTTCTTTAAACATGGAATCATTTACTTCATGTATACCAGGTTGTACATCCATAAATTTCATTTCAGGTATTACATTATCAATGATAATGCTATCGCCCTTTGTATAAGATTTTCCTTCTTTATCATATCCAACGAAGTTCAATTCGTAATCTCCATCAGGCAACATAACAGGTTTATCCCCAATTGGATGAGCTGGATCTCCTGTGAATGGAAGTACATACCCTCCCATACCAGAAAACATCATATATTCAACATTTGGTGTTAAACTGCTTGCATTAAGTGTACCAACGACTCCTAATGCCTTTCCTGTTTTTCGATCCTTCACAACTGCATCAATGGTTTCAAGAGGACTATTTAATTTAAATGTCAACGGTGAACTTGGTCTATCCATAAATGGATGGAATTTAGACGCATCTGTTGCCATTGCGTCTCTCAGTAAATCTACAGACGCAATCCCTTTTTCTGTGAATTTAACTGCAAACGGCACTTGATATACTTCTTTTTCATTGTTTTTATTTGAAATATGAATATATCCCTCATATCTACCGAATTCAGCGTTTTCTGGAATGATAATTTCAGGGCTAATTTCCCCTGATGTACCAGGAGCCACTTTAATAGAATCTTGTACGTTCAGCTTCACACCATTCTTCGCTGCGTCCTGCACACCTACACTTGTTGGTGAAAACTCTACTTCTAATTTGAACTCTTTTCCGTCTGTTTTACTGCTGTTCTTAATTACGACTTTTCGACTATCTTTAATAGGTCCATTTCCCAATTGATTTTTATACCCGAATGCAATAGAACCTGTTTTTTCTTCAATTTCTACTTCTTCATCATTTACAACGTTTGATGTTTTATCGATAACCTCGATAGATGTATCTGCATGAACTGCACGATATGCATCAATTCGGCCTGAGCCTACCTCAAATACAGAGCGCTCTTCTTTTAAGTCAACTGCGGTATTCATAAGCGCTTCTTTTACTTCAAATGGACTATAGTTTGGATGTTCTTGTAAAATGAGTGCTGCTACCCCCGCAGTATGAGGAGTTGCCATAGATGTACCTGACATACGTCCATACGCTACCGGATAATTTTCTCCATCCTTTGGATCATTAATATATTCAGGAACAGTTGAGAAAATAGACACACCCGGCGCTACAATATCTGGCTTAATATCATCTGTTTTAGTTGCAGGACCACGAGAGCTGAAATCGGCTAAGTGATCTCCCTCTGTTTTTATATTATTAAGTTCTCCAAATGCTAAAGCCACATCCCCTTGGACAGCTTTTGCTTGTAATTTCTCACCATCTACTTTTGTTAAGCGGAACGATGGAATAGATGAAGTACTTTCTCCAAGATAACTTGTGATTTCACCATCAACATTGTTATATACAATGACAGCCTTTGCGCCTGCTTCCTTCGCATTCTTAATTTTTTCATCAAATGTAATCTCACCGCGTTGGATAAGCACTAATTTTCCTTTTACATCTTTTCCTGTAAAATCAGCTGATTTCCCAAGTCCTGCATATACAACCGATAAAGATTGACCTTTTAAGTCTTCAAGCTTATCAGTAAAACTTTTTCCAAGTAGCATCATCTTATCCACATGTAAATCACCTGCATCGGCGGAAAACGTCGGGATAGTCATCGCAGCATCACTTGCTCCAACTGTAATTGGAAGTGCCGCCGCACTAGGTGATCCAATTGTCCCTTCTCCTGGACCACTATTACCTGCCGCTACTACTGTAACAACACCAGCTAACATGGCATTGTTCACTGCCACAGAAGTAGGATATAAAGGATCATTAATAGCCGCACCTAATGATAAATTGATAACATCCATATCGTCTTTCACTGCTTTATCAATCGCAGCAAGAATACCACTTGTTTGACCACTTCCATATGGTCCTAATACACGATATGAGTATAAATCTACATCTGGAGCAACACCCTTAACTGCATAATCTACATTATTCTTTTTGTCTGCAGCAATTGTCCCAGCTACATGAGTACCATGGGATGTATAGTATGCACTTCCATTATAAATTTCAGGATATCCTCCAGAATTTTGCCAATCCTTATACGTTGTCTCCATCGGATCAGCATCATTATTAACAAAGTCCCATCCTTTTATTGAGTTCGGATCTATTTTGCTTGGATCTTCACCTTGCTTTGCACGATATCCTTTATATGCATCTTTTAAATCAGGGTGGTTATAATCAATACCTGTGTCCAGTACCCCCACCTTAATTCCTTTGCCTGTTATTTTTTCATCGTGTAGCTTGTCCACACCAATTTGTGGTACACTATCTGCCATTTTTGGCTCGACACCCGCCTTAGCTGTTTCTTTCGGCAAATCAATTTTGACCTCACGATCTTCCCATACACGCTTAACAATACCAGTACGAACTAAGTCTTCAATCATATTTGCTGGTAACGACATTGCTACACCATTAAAAGCATTCTTATATTCTCTTGTTATTTTGGCAGATTTAAAATTCGTCCCTTTATCTTTCTTCTTTTGAAGTTGTTCAAGCTCTGTTTTAAATCCTTTATGAGATGCCTCTACCTTTTGTTCCGCATTTGAAAGAGCTAACTTTTTCCCTTTTGCCGCTTGTTTTAGCACCTCAATTTTGCTAGGCGCTTGCTTAAATTCTACAATTACATTCACATTATCAGGGCTAGCTGTATTGATGCCTGGTGAAATAACAAAACCTGGTTTTGTATCCAATGTTTTTAAAGCATTACGTTGTTCCTTTGTAAGTCCTTTCAATACAGCATTTACATCATCAATACCCGGTAAAGTGGATGAATTCACATCTTCTGCCAATACGTTATATGGAATTCCTTGAGACAATAGCATACCAACTGTTAGCGTTCCAATAAGAATCTTTCCAAATTTCCCTTTTTTCATATTGCATCTCCCCATTATAAAAATTATCTTTCTAAACAAATTGATTATCAAATTCCCATTTAGCATTGAAAATTCTATTAATCTTAAACCTTCATTTCGTATAATTAAGAATTTCTAACACTACTTCCATCCCACACCTCATATAGCTAACCACTCACTTTAATTTTTCTATAAAAGCCCCCCAAAATTTATTTTCAATAACAGATTTTCATAAAATGGATTATTAATAGAGTTAAACTATAATTCTGTTTTTATTATTTCACGTTCTGATTTTTCTGAAAATTAATCAAAAGGAGTATTTTTATTCTAACTATTCTACGTTTAAATAGTACAAAAGAACTACCTTGCCCCTTATTCTTTGTAATATAGAATAAGGAAACACGATAGTTCTTTTAAAAATCTCTTATTTAATCCAGCGGAACCAATTGATTTCGAACAGCATAAATCACCGCTTGCGATCGACTTTTGACATTCAGCTTTTTAAAAATTTTATTGATGTGAATTTTAACTGTTTTATCACTAATATATAGAGCTTCAGCAATTTCTTTATTACTAAGTCCTTTTACTAGTTCAAAGAGAATTTCCTTTTCACGCTCTGTCAGTTCATTTTCATTTGGTTCTGATTTCATTTTTTGCTGATGATATGTAATTAATTTTTTCGTCATACGCGGATGAATAACCGAATCGCCTTGATATAACATTCGAATTGCAGCCACTACCTGTTCCGATGATGAATCTTTCAATAAATAACCATCAGCACCAGCTTGAAGGGCATCCATTAAATACTCATCATGCTCATACATTGTAAAAACAAGTACTCGGCAATTAGGATAATTCTTTTTCACTAATCCCGTAGCTTCAATTCCGTTCTTCCCTGGAAGATTAATATCCATCAAAATACAATCTGGTCTGCATTCCTCTACTTTTTCCAATACCTCATCCCCAGAGCTCGCTTCTCCAACCACTTTCATATCAGATTCAACCTCTAGTATGCTCCGAATTGCGTCTCGTAAAAAAGCATGATCATCCACTACTAATATTTTAATCATTTTACGCACCCCTTGTTTGTGAATCTGGAATTAACAGTGTAATTTCTGTCCCTTTCCCTACAGAACTATCAATCTGTAAAGTAGCCCCTAATTGTTCAGCTTGTTCATTCATATGTAATATACCATAATGTGGCTCACGTTTCGTTTTAACCATAGACTCAAATAGTGAGAAACCTACTCCATTATCCTTAACCTTTAAAAGCACGTGCTCACTTTGATAGCTTAGCAAAACATGAATTTTTTCTGCTTGTGCATGTTTAACAATGTTTTGTAAACTCTCTTATAATGTATCAAAAATAACTCTTTCTTTCGAAAAGCTAAGCGCACGTGAATTACCTCTCTCATGATATGTAATATCTAGTTCATATTCTTGTTTTAAAGATTTTATTTTACTTGCTATCGCCTGCTTAAGCCCTAATTGCTGTGTCGGATACGGTTTTAAAGCATAAATAGAATAGCGGACTTCTCCTAAGCTTCCTCTTAAATCCTTTATACTTTTCTCGACTACTTGCTGCATATCGGTTGGTTTATCACGGTATTTTTTCTTAGCGGATTCTAGTTGGAATATCACCCCCGCCAATGTTTGCGCGATGCCATCGTGAATTTCGCGTGCAATTCTATTTCTTTCTTCTAAAATCATTCTTTTTTCCTGTTCAGAAATCAATATCCTTGTTTTAACTACGTTAGCTAATTGGTTAGAAAACGTAGCTAAAGATTGTACATCCTCCGGAAAAAAACCCGCATTTCTACTTTTTCCTGCAACAAACATTCCAACTAATTCATCATTCACAATAAGAGGAAAATATACAAGTGAGCGTATGACATCATCAAATATTTCATCTCCAGGCGCCGTACCAGTTTTCCAATCATTAAAAACAAGATTTTTTGAGATTTCCTCAAACGCCTCGATTTTATCTGAATGATCAGAAATATCAAGTTGGACTTTCCCATCTTTTAATAGAAGATTCCAGTTTCCATCATCTTTTGTCCATATTACATATGCTTGTATGCCAAAAAAACCTTTGAGTGCTTGTTTGATATGTTTCAAGTTTCCTCCGGTTAGTCCACGACTAATTTCTGTTGTAATAAGAAACAGTTCGTATAACCTTTCCTTCTCCATCCTAATTCGTACAGAAAAAGAACTGATAACTGAAATTGCTACAAGTGGAAAAAAGAAAAACAGTACTGTAATCTCGTTTATTTCCACACTATATGTACTAATTAATACATGCATCAGAGCAGTATAAGAGAAGCCAAAAGTTTCACAAAGAAATACTGTTACGGCTTTTTTATACCACTGATGTATCGAATACGGCTGTGGAAGGAGTACCATTAACAAATCGTAAAAACGGTTGTTGAAAAAACAAAAAAACACGCAAAATAATAACAAAGATATTAAATTCTCATACAGAGCTGACATATCCATTCCGCTAATCAATAACGACAGACATTTATTTGAAAACCATTCTGCCAAGATCAAACTAAGTGCATGCTGGGTACTATTAAATAACATTCTTTGTACCGGTGAACGACGATGCAGGTGAATAATTAGCGTAACGAATACAATAGTAATAATAGTTATGTATATTCCGAACTGCCAACTCATAGCGTAAATTATCGGAAAGGTAAGCGAGCTAGTTCCTCTCCAAAATCGTACAGGAAAATACTCTGCAATCCCCATAAATATTAATAACAATATTAGTATTGTTGGATGAGAAGGGATTTTAATTTCAAGTAAAGATATAGTTATAGTAATCAAACCAAGAAAAGAAATAAAATAAAGATACAAACTAGCAACTTTTTCTCTCATAGAAATTGAATTTACATCTTTCAAAACAGTCCCTTCTTTCTTTATAAGAATTCATTTTCTCTATTATCCAACAAAAAACCGGCACTGGCAAAATGGAAGAACTCCCACTAGCCAATCACCGGCTGTGTACTATACCTAAAGAGGCAAGACACAATACTAGTATAAATTTCTTTTCATACATTTTCTATTGATCAAATGATGTAATTATACATATCATTGGACGTAATCTTATAGTACAAAAGATATATGAAATATGAATCGTGAAATTACATTGTTGAATACTATTTGTTTTTAGATAAATCAAATTAACAAAAAAATAATAATTTTTATTTTTTTCTTTGTAATTTAATAAATTTCATGTTAATATGGCGAAGGCTATAAAATAGATATCGTCATTCACAGTCTTTTTACAGAATATTCACTCCTGTAAAAACGTAACTATTTCAGTAATTTACTTCATATTTTACCTATACAAGAGCTACTTTCAATTTTTTTACATAACTAAAAGTAGCTTTTTATTTCTATCTTCCTCATCGGTTCTAATATAAATAATAAAAAAGCACTTTTGCAAGTGCCCTTCCCTTTCTTTTTAAAGATAGAAGGTTTAATAAAACCCAACACCTAGATTACACTCATTCATAATCCTACTTATAAACTATCAGAGAGGCATAAACTATGGGAATTCCTACGCTCTTAATAAATACCTTTATTATTATTATTTGTATCCTTAGCTATCATGTATTTTGGCTGGAACATAAAGAAAAAATTGCATACAATAACATATTAATTTCTGTTCTTTCCTCCATTGCAATTATTTTTTGTATGACTTTTCCTTTTCATTTACATGCTGGATTTATTTATGATTTACGTTTTATTCCTATCATTTTAGTTTTTCTATATGGAAATACAAAAAGTATTATTTTTGTTGGGATTTTATATCTTTCTTATAGATTTTACTTAGGTGGAAGCGGAGTTCTCCCATCATTTATTATCTTTACTATTATTTCTGGTGTTACAATCATGTTTCGTTACTTGTCACCTATTTATTTCAAGGAAAAGAAGATATTATTAAGCATTCTACTTATTTTGATATGTACAACTTCCCTTTCTATTTGTGGTATTGTAACTCAAATAAATACAGGTGGTACAATTGACTCTACTCTGATTGAATTTTTATTTAATTATATTGTCATTAATATTTTCACAGTATTATTATCAGTTTATCTAATAGAAGGAATGATTGATAAATTTAAAATGAAAGAAAAAATGCAAAGGGCAGAAAAGTTTTATATAGCTAGTGAACTAGCTGCATCTATTGCACATGAAATTCATAATCCACTAACCACGGTACAAGGATTCACTCAGTTATTAAATGAAAATGAAAGCTCTAAGGTACCTCAAGATAAGTACTTGGAAATCATGTTAATTGAAATGCAACAAATACAGGCTACTATAAATAACTATTTATCTTTAACCAAACCACAAAACATTATTAAAGAGAAACTAGATATTAATCACATTTTGAATCAGGTAATAGATACAATTTCACCACTCGCTCTATCATGGAATGTTGAATTAAAACTGAATAGTACAGACTCCCTTTTTATAAATGCTGATTCTGAGAAATTAAAACTGTGTCTAACCAACATAATACAAAATGGAATTGAAGCTATGAAAAATGGTGGAGTATTACAAATAAATATACAAAAAATAAAAGATAATATTGTAATTGATATTATTGATACAGGAATTGGAATGTCTTCTCAACAAATAAAACGAATTGCTTTGCCATTTTATTCAACAACAGAAAAAGGTACTGGGCTTGGTACTATGATTGCGTACAGTATTATTAAAGAATTAAACGGAGATATAGAGATAGAAAGTGAACTAGGAAAAGGAACACACTTTTCTATCACTATCCCCTGCTAATATAATAGAAGATTTATATAATAGATGAAATGTTTTATCGAGCTGTATTTACTGACACCGTAAATAAATTGAAGAATTTCAATCTTAGCATCTTAAGAAGGGTTTTAGCAGCAAAGGTTAGTAAACATAGTATCAAAGGACTGGAAGGGGAAGGGAAAGAAAAAGAAAATTACTACAAAATACCAGAGCATGAACGCTTGACGGAAAAAGATATAATGTCTGGAACCGTTACGGTTTCAAATATTTGTTCTTTGTATAAAGAACAAAGAGGTTACTGAATAATGGGCAGTTTTTTTGTTCGTGCTACTTTTTGATAATAACACTCAGCCAAGAAATTAAAGGTGAGCTAAAACTCCCCTCTTAAATATCCATATCAATAATCTTTTAGCTCGATCCCGTTAGCGGCTGTCGCTACCATTTTCGAAATCATCTTAAACTGTACGACCATAAGGGTGGGTACTCGTAACAGTGAACTACCCACCACTTAGTATCTCTTACGAGATTACTTGAAGTGGGGGCTTCTCGGTTAATCGTTACTTTT
>NZ_LDUK01000116.1:0-312 GCF_001043575.1 Bacillus sp. LK2 | reverse complement strand
TTGTTATCCATTATCGGCATTATGTTTGGCATTTGATTGTTATCCATTATTGGCATTATGTTCGGTGGTTGGTTGCTATCCATTATTGGCATCATGTTTGGCATTTGATTGTTATCCATTATTGGCATTATGTTTGGCATTTGATTATTATCCATTATTGGCATTATGTTTGGCATTTGATTATTATCCATTATCGGCATTATGTTTGGCATTTGATTATTATCCATTATCGGCATTATGTTTGGCATTTGATTGTTATCCATTATTGGCATTATGTTTGGCATTTGATTGTTATCCATTATCGGCATTATG
>NZ_LDUK01000115.1:0-218 GCF_001043575.1 Bacillus sp. LK2 | reverse complement strand
TTTCGTTCAGTTTTCAAAGAACTTTTTTGGTGGAGCCTAGCGGGATCGAACCGCTGACCTCCTGCGTGCAAGGCAGGCGCTCTCCCAGCTGAGCTAAGGCCCCAAACAAGTATCGGGAAGACAGGATTTGAACCTGCGACCCCCTGGTCCCAAACCAGGTGCTCTACCAAGCTGAGCCACTTCCCGAAAGAAAACGCGCCCGAGAGGAGTCGAACCCC
>NZ_LDUK01000114.1:0-701 GCF_001043575.1 Bacillus sp. LK2 | reverse complement strand
AGAAGCAGAAGCTGTGGAATTAGAAGAATCTAAGGAAGAAGCAGAAGCCGTGGAATTAGAGGGATCTAAGGAAGAAGCAGAAGTTGCGGAGTTAGAAGAATCTAAGGAAGAAGCAGAAGCTGCGGAATTAGAGGAATCTAAAGAAGAAGCAGAAGCTATGGAGTTAGAGGAATCTAAGGAAGAAGCAGAAGCTGTGGAATTAGAAGAATCTAAGGAAGAAGTAGCAGCTGCGGAGTTAGAAGAATCTGAGGAAGAAGAACCAGTTACGGAATTCATATTAGAGGAAACTTCTCAAGAAATAGCAATGGAAGAAACGATAAATAAAGAGTTGGTGGACAATACACCAGTTGCAGAGCAACCAGTAATTTCTCAGCAAGAAACAATTGAGTTCAAGGAAGAACGTGAAGTGTTCGTACTAGATTCAGAAGCGGATGAGCAAACAAAGAAAGATGTTCAAAGCTTTGCGAATGTTTTAATTGAAGAAGCTGAAGAAAAGAAACAAGTTGCTGAAGAACAGCCTGCTACACAAACAGAAGAGCCGAAGCGTGAGAAAAAGCGCCATGTCCCATTTAACGTTGTCATGCTAAAACAAGACAGAAAGAAGTTAATGGAAAGACATGCGGCAAGAACGAATGTAACGCAATCTACTTTCGGTGAACGAGTAGCGGAAAAACCAATGCAGCAAGTGGCGGTAGAAGCAC
>NZ_LDUK01000113.1:0-471 GCF_001043575.1 Bacillus sp. LK2 | reverse complement strand
AATCCTTAAGTTGATGGATGTGGGGTATTTCCACATCGCTATCAAGTTAAGAAATACATTCTTCCCCAAAACGAAAAAAATGAACTAAATTTCTATGGACAACTATGAAAGGATGAAATTTTCGTCATGGGGATACTTCAAAATCCTAGGTTAATGGGCATGGGGCGATACCCCACATCCATCAACTTAAGGTATATTTTTATATAAAACGTGGTCTTTTCACGTAGTATTTTATTATCGTTTATAGATGTTATAAAAGTAGGCATATCAAATAAACCCTAACGGGTTTGAATTTTTTTACTATGCTACCTGATGAGTAGAAGTGGTATACTCATACACAACGCCCAAAATATCAAAGACTGTTTTTTTCTCATATCTGTGAGATTTTTGTCCGTTTCGCTGTAGGAGGTTAAACAGACGAAGGAGAATCTTTGATAATTCTTGGGTGTTTTTATGTAATGCTTGATGAAA
>NZ_LDUK01000112.1:0-1929 GCF_001043575.1 Bacillus sp. LK2 | reverse complement strand
TAGTTGCACAAGATGAAGGATATTTGTTAATGTTTATCCAATATTGAACAATATAAGTAAAACCATTCATGTAAAGGAAAACATAGTAAAAAATTTATAAAGACAAAGGTGAGATTATTGAATATTTCAGTTCTTGGTTGTGGACGTTGGGGTACTTTTATAGCTTGGTATGCTAACAAAGTTGGTCATAATGTAGTGTTGTGGGGGAGAGAAACCTCAAGAAATTACATTGAATTAAATGAAACAAGAAAGAATGATTATCTTAAGCTCTCAGAAGATATCGAGCTAAGTAATTCTCTACATAAAGCAATTTCATTTGCGGAGATTATTATTATATCGATTAGTGCACAGGAATTACGTTCATTTGCTAATCAATTAAACTTAATTAATGAAATACAAGGAAAAACCTTCGTCTTATGTATGAAAGGACTTGAAGCAACAAGTGGAAAGAGGCTTTCTCGAGTATTTGGTGAAATCGTTGGAAAAAATACCAATATAGCTGTTTGGGTAGGACCTGGGCATGTACAGGATTTTGTGAATGACATTCCGAATTGTATGGTGATTGGATCTGAGAATATTGGTATCACTAAGAAGATTGTACAAGAGTTTAATAGTGATTTAATAAGGTTTTACTACGGACAAGATTTGATTGGCAATGAAATAGGAGCTGCTACAAAAAATGTTATGGGAATCGCCGCAGGAATGTTGGATGGATTGAATTACAGCAGTTTGAAAGGTTCACTAATGGCTAGAGGGACCAGGGAACTTTCACGTTTGGTTACAGCTATGGGAGGAAATAATCTAACGATATATGGATTGAGTCATTTAGGAGATTATGAGGCAACATTGTTCTCATTACATAGTCATAATCGAAAATTCGGAGAAGCGTTTGTCTTAGGTCAAAAGTTTGAAAAATTGGCAGAAGGAGTTTCAACAGTAAAAGCATTGAAAGAACTATCTAAACAATATGATGTTGAACTTCCAATTAGTAACGCTTTATATGAGATTTTGTTTGAAAGTAAAGATGCAAAAGATACATTAGAAGAACTTTTTTTAAGACCTGTTAAATTTGAATTCTAAGATGTTTTTTATCGTTTTCTGACGGAATACTCCTTCCTCAAGGGTGTGAAGGGCGCTAGCCCAACGGGAGGTGGGAGATGAATGTCAGTTATGCGTAAGCCTACGTTTTTTTGTATACTGTAGATATCCTATAACAAAGTGAGGTGCAACCTATGTTAGTAAATAAAGCATATAAATTTCGTATCTACCCAAATAAGAAACAAGAAATAGTAATTGCTAAAACGATTGGTTGCAGTCGCTTTGTATTTAACCATTTTCTTGCTCTATAGAATAACACCTATAAAGAAACAGGAAAAGGATTAACCTATCCTTCTTGCTCTGCCGAGCTCACTCAATTAAAAAAGAAGCAAGGTACAATCTGGTTAAAGGAAGTAGATAGTATTGCTCTTCAATCCACATTAAAAAAACTCACAGATGCTTTTTCACGTTTTTTCAAGAAACAAAATGATATTCCACGTTTCAAGTCTAAAAAGAATAAGATTCAATCCTACACAACTAAGCAAACGAACGGAAACATTTCAATTGTAGGCAACAAAATGAAATTGCCGAAACTTGGCCTTGTTCGCTTTGCCAAAAGTCGTGAAGTAGAAGGTCGTATTCTAAATGCAACGATTCGCCGTAACCCAAGTGGTAAATACTTTGTATCTATCCTCGTCGAAACAGAGGTACAAGAAATGCCTAAAACGGAATCCACTTGTGGAATTGACGTTGGATTAAAAGATTTTGCCATTCTTTCTGATGGTACAACATACAAGAACCATAAATTCTTTCGTACATTAGAAGAGAAGTTAGCAAGAGCACAGTGTATCCTTTCTAGAAGAAAGAAAAGTTCTTCGAACTGGAATAAAC
>NZ_LDUK01000111.1:0-2639 GCF_001043575.1 Bacillus sp. LK2 | reverse complement strand
CTTAATCATACGAGGTGGTGATTAACAGTGACGATTACACAAAAGGAATTAAAAAAGGAAAAAGAAATGGTAGCAAATCTATTAAAAGCCAATGGTCAGGATTATAACCATTGGCTTCATTTACATCATCAGAAATGTATTGAAGAAAATCAAGATTTAGTAATGAAAGCTTTACAAGCATATAAAGCAGAACCAACCGAAGTGAAGGAAGACAGCAAGCCGAGCGAGTCAAGTCAGCTTAGCAACGTATAAGAATCCAAAAAGGAAAAGGGAGTGAATGTATATGTTGGATACAATAGCTCAAATGTTAGTGTTAGGTGATGCGATGGATGGTCTAATTAATACGGGTAATTCATTTATTACTTGGATGCAAAGAGGAGCAATGGTGAGTACAGCTATTGTATTTTGCTGGGGCGCTTATCTATTAATTTGGGGTGGTGAACGAGGAAGACATAAATGTATTTGGTGGTTTATTGGTGGGGCAGCCGGACTCGTTATCGTAATGGGATGCCAATACTTAGCAGAGAGCGTAAATAGTAATGTCAAATTTGGTCAAATCTTATTCCCGTTTCTTTGGATGAAATAGTGAACAAATATAAATAAGGCAATGAGGAAGCTATGCAAAGGGTATGGCTTTTTTTGTTGCCTTTTTTCATGGGATTTAGAGTAAATGTGAGAAAGGAGAAGCCATGTTCGTCATTTTTAAAAGTAGTAATGGAACAGAAATTGAGTCGGGCAAGCAATATTCGTTTTATGAAGCTTATACCTTAACCAAACGATTAGAACGCGCTTATAGAGAAGCAGGGCGACAAGAACATATTGATTTTGATTTGTTAGATGGTCATTCTGATGAAATCTATAACGGTACATTATCACTCGGTTCTGGTTATGCAGCTCACATTTTTGATCACATTTCAAAAAAAATGAATGTGATGGAATTAGATCCGGAACAAGAGGAACAAAAGAAGGAGCTGTTAGAAACGTTAGGAAGGGAAATCAATGATTATCCTTTTTATGAAGAATATGAATGTCAAGAAGAATTACCAGAAAGAAAGGAGGAACCCTCCTATAGTCCATCGGACGAAGTGAAAACACAAGTAAAGCCTGGAAAGGAAAATAGAAAAGGATTCAAGATGATTGTGAGTGTCATAGGAAGTGTGTTGTTAATTGGAGCTGGTGCCATATTTGCCTTTAAGTTATTCTCTTCCAAGCCGGTTTCGAGTGCAAATGCTGGTTCTGAACAATATGTAGTAAAAGGATTACAACAGGCAGCCATTCAACAGTATGGAGAAGCCGTTAAATACTTTGATAAGGTCAATTACACAGAATTAGATAAAGATAGTCAGAAAGCAGTTTTATTTACTTATTTATTAAATGGAAAGGCAAATAAGGCATTACAGTATGAACCGAAATTTGCAGAAAGTGTGGTTGCATATTTTATCGGGATAGACAACATGAATAAAATCAATGAAATTGATGTCAAAAATGATGTGATCGATTTTGAAAAGGCAGCGCTTAATAAAAAATATGAAGAGGTAATCAAGCTTAAAGGAAAAGTCAATATAGACGGTAGACGTGAAAAGCTCATTGTTGAAGCTTTTGTAAATCTAAAAAAATATGAAGATTGTTATTCTTTTGCCAAAACACAAGCAAATAAAAACTTGATGAAAGAGGTCAAAGAATTAGAAAAACGAGATGTTCAACAATCTACGATAAGTGAAGAGGAGAAGAAAGCTAAGATTGAAAAAATTGATAAAGATCTAAAGGACATCTAAGGGGGAAGAAATAACATGCCATTAAATTATGAGAATCTGTATAAAAAGATGGGAATTGTTTTTCTTGGTGGCTCATTGATATTGAGTACTACAGGATGCAGTTGGTTTGGAAGTAAAGAATCATCAAAAAGTAAATCAACTATTACAAAAAAGGTAGATAAGAATAAGCCGGAGGAAAAGAAAGAAAATTTGAACAAACAAGATTTCGAAGCAATTACAGAGAACGCAATTCAAAGTAAAGATAATGAAGTTGCTTATGTACTAGATGAGATTGATAAATCAAAAATTAATTTCAAAGAAAAATCCATTGTAAGTAATCTTCAAAATGGAGATGAAACCACTTCTCGTGTTCTTGTACTCTTTGATAAAGAAACAACAGATAAAACACTTCAAGATACGACAAAAGATAATGTGATTGCAGCTATTACAGATAATAAACCACAAGTAACCCTGAACGGAGATCATTTTGCTTTTGGCGATCAAAATATTGATTCTTCAGTAGCAAGTATAGGAGATATTCTTCCACCAGTTACACCGGAAGGTGAGAATGGTAATACGGAAAATACAGGGACAGAAAAACCGAAACCAACAGAACCAGAAAAGCCGAAACCGCCGGTAGATCCACCAACAGAACCAGAAAAGCCGAAACCGCCGGTAGATCCGCCAGTAGATCCACCAACAGAACCAGAAAAGCCGAAACCGCCGGTAGATCCGCCAGTGGATCCACCAACAGAACCAGAGAAACCAAAACCACCGGTAGATCCGCCAGTAGATCCACCAACAGAACCAGAAAAGCCGAAACCGCCAGTAGATCCACCAACGGATCCAGATAAACCGAAGCCGCCAGTAGATCCACCAACGGAT
>NZ_LDUK01000110.1:0-1512 GCF_001043575.1 Bacillus sp. LK2 | reverse complement strand
ACTTCCTTATGTTAACATTTTCATGTTTCAATGTCAACTAAGTTTTTTTATTTCGTTTGTCGCTTTCTGCGTTGTTGCTATCAGCGACTTGTTCTATATTACACCTAAACAAATCAATCGTCAATACTTTTTATGTTTTTTATTTTATAAATTATAAAAGGTATTGAACTCTCTTAATTTCTAATCCATTCCTAATGATTCTTAAACTTGCATAGGAAGATTGTAGTTAAGTTAATAATCGTCAGTTTGCACTATCCAGCTTAATACTAATAATTTTCTAAAGAATAAATGTCAGCAAGTACATATATTAAGGATAGCATTTTTATTCTTATACATCCCAGCTAAAATCACCATTTCTTCCTTTCCTCTTACCTCTAGGGGGCTATAAACAAAACACCTCACTATATCTTCTTTACATTCACTAAATCGATGAGGAAACTCAAGTAATTTAATAAACTTGGGAGGCGTTATGAAATGCATGTTAATAGGAAGATAGTTTATGTATCCCATGATGCCCATTTCACATTAGTCGATCCTACTCCAGATATCGGCTTATATAACGCCGGGGCTGATGTATATTTATTAACCTCAAGGGAAGACTCTTTTCCGAATGTTGTTTTAGAAGCATTAGATACAAAGGTTCCTGTTATAGGGTTTAAAAACGCTGGAGGTTTTGAGGATGTTGTTACGGAAAAAACTGGTGCCTTAGTAGACTTTTTAGATTTACCAAAAATGCTAGAAAGAAGATACGAATTTATTGAAGATGAAGGGTTATGATTACAAAGGGGGAGCTTTGGCCAAAAAATTATTGAAAAAAAATTCAATTTCCTTAATTACATTTATCAATTATTAGCTCTTTTCGAACATAATTACAAAAAGATTAGTGTAATTATACCAAACTATAATTACACTAATCTTTTTTACCTGTCCGAGTCAAATCAATATTAAACCAAACCTACCCCCTTACGAACTAATCTTCCTAGACGATGCCTCTACTGACAAAAGTGTACCCACATTTGAAAAGCTGCTCTCACAAGAAAATAAGACCCATCTGAAAGTTCAACATATTGTTAATGATAAAAACTCTAGTTCTGTATTTAAACAATGGATAAAAAGAATCTCTGCAGCAACCGGTGATTATATTTGGATCGCAGAGGCCGATGACTTATGCGATAAGACATTTTTAACAGAAGTAATACAAGGGTTCCATATAAATAATGACATTGCCTTAAGCTACACACAATCAAAGCAAATAGATGAACAAGGGAATATATTGGCCAATCATTATTTGGATTACACGAGTGATATCGATATAGAAAAATGGAAAACCCCTTATTTTCGAAAAGGCGTAGAAGAAATACAAGATACGCTACTTATCAAAAACACCATACATAATGTCTCAAGTGTAGTTTTTAAAAACATAGATATAAAAAAAAACAGAAAAACAATTAGAAAAGTTTAAAAGGCAATTAACAAAGGTATGAAAGCACACAAAAAAGACGAGTCATTCTG
>NZ_LDUK01000011.1:0-18952 GCF_001043575.1 Bacillus sp. LK2 | reverse complement strand
ATCTAGTCCTTTTTATTATTGATTAAATTAGTGTATCAACCACCGTGATCTCCAATTGAAAGACCTTGAACCACTTCGTAAGATTGTGGAGTTTTCGTTGTATTCGGTACACCTATAGTCAAGGTTATAACAGTGACAATTCCCATTAAACTTAATACTATTTTTTTCATTTTAAAGCTCCTTCCTCAAAAAATTTTCGTTTCGCTTGCAATCCTAAATGGAAATACTTACTCGCCGCATGATGGTTCTTCTCATCATAAAATTTTGTTCCCAGTGTCTCATAAGACTCTTGAACATCTTCGTACAATCCTTCTCTTTCGAAGTAATCAATTCCTGCTAACACTACTGTTTCAAGTGTTTGAGTAGGTGAATTATTATTCAGCTCCCGTAGAATGAGATATCGATGTATGAACTCTTCTTGATTGAGTTTCTTACTGATATCTAAGCCGTTCTCAATGAGTTTTGCTGTAATATCCTGTTCGTTCAGTTTGTAATGTTCCAATGCATTTGCGTAGATAGCTTTGTAATGGTTTGGAAATTTTTCAATGACCTCAGATAAATAACGAATCGCTAAAGAAGATAGGTTTTGTTTAGAATACATCCAACCCAAGTTATGGCGCACCATGATAATAAACTTCTCTTCACCGACCTTTTGGAACTTGTCCATTGCAGCAGCAAAATGCTCTTCTGCTAATGCCCACTCTTTTAAATTTATACAGGCTAACCCCAAAAGGTTCTCACAAAAGCCGACATTCCTCTCATAATCATCATGGGCTAAAAACATTTCTTTTGCCCTTGTTGTGTACTGAAAAGAGACTAGGGAATCGCAAATATCGAAATGAAATGCACCTAGCTTATAATAAAATTCAGCTTTCTCAACCTCATCAGGAATAAGCTCTAATAGCTTTTCAGCTTGGTCAAAGTGTTCTTTTGCAATCTTATAACTACCAGTTCCACTTGCATGAATAGCTTTAAAGAAATGATAATAATAAGTTAAAGTATTATTAGGAGGAATCTCAAAAGATTCTACTTTATCAAAACTACTTGTAGAAACACCTAAGTTATCAATTACATATTGATGTCGAAAGTCTAATAATGAATAGTATAATAATAAATTCTGATCTTCTTCTATATTTTGAATTTTAACATCAATTTCTTCTTTTAAACGATGTGCATTACTTATGCGCCGCGCACGAATTTCTACATACCAATCATTTAATAAGCTCATAATCTGTTCGTTACCTTTGACTGCTATATTCATAATTTACCCCCTCGTCACACTTTTATTATCTATTCTTTTAATAATATAATAACAGAATTTGGGATTATTTAACTAGATTCCTGAATATATATCAACAAAATTCAGAATATTCAAAATAATAAAGTGAGAATTCTGATAAAACTAGGAGTCATTGGGTACATGGAAAGAAATGATAACTCCATTGTATTATACTATAAAAAACACATAGTAAAAAAGTCGATAGGGCGACCGTCATTACTGATAGTTATCACTGTGAGATATCAGTAATATTTAGCATGGATGATTTAATAACACTCTTCTACAAACTACTCAAAAATATAACAATAAAGTCGATTAAAAATCTAAGGTTTATTCAGCAATAGCGCCCGATTGCGGAAGATCAAGAAAATGATTATGATTGCTGCTTATAGCTTGTTGAACTAACGCCCCGTTACTTTAAGTGAATTGATTCACAATCTTACTGGGAATTTACCTAAAAAAGCTGAATTAACTTAATAAAAAAAGGACTCCCTTTTTGGGAATCCAATTCATTCAGTGTCACTTTGGTTAAAGTCTAATCTTCTCGGTTCGCAACACTGTCATTAGCCTCATCGGCACCTTCGCCGACTTTGTTACCCATCGCTCCTCCTGCAACAGCTCCTGCAACGGTACCAAGTGGACCAAGAACAGAACCCAAAGCAGCTCCAGCGACAGCACCGACACCAGTTCCTACCGCTTCGCCAGCATCATTATCGACACGGTTACGTTCGTTTTTATCAGCCACTCATCTCACTCCTTATTTAGAATAGGCAAGTGCATTCCAGCACAATACCTTACATATTTTTACCTATAAGGACAGATTCATGCGAAGTTTCTTAACATATAAAAAGATGAAGGAATTGTAGTTGAATTTTACGAAGCCTTTAATAATTTTTGTAATTCGTTATACGTCGAAAAGACGAAGTCTGATTGGAGACTTCGTCTTTGTTTATATAGGGCATCAAGCGTTTCGATTCCTTTTATTGTACGTGAAGCATGGCGAAGTGTTAGAATCCTGGGGATTTAGCAAACCGGCGCTTTACATGGCGATGATCTTGTTCTATGTAATTATTGAAATGTTTGATTGTAGAATGAGTAGTACTTTTATAAAGGTCATTCACCTTTAATTTTTTGAGTGAACAAAGTAAAGAAAGGGCCTTATCTGTTGTCAGAACCGTTGGTTCTCCAAAAGTTTGAACGAGTCGTTTCATAAAAGCATACTCAGATTGTGTATTCCGTTTCTTAAATTGATGGGCATAGGGTAGCACCAATAAAACGTAAATTTTGTATGCTAAGTGAAGTTTAACCTATAAAAAAGTCGAATTCCTCTATGTTAAGGATTCGACTTTAGAACTAATTACTTTATATTTCCTCAAGTATTTTTACTAACACATCTTAGAAAGTCACCATAAATGGATGATTCTCTTCATCTAAGCAATGTAAAATGCGCTCTTTGAGATTTTTCCAAGTTACCATTCGCAACGCTTCTTCAATCGAAAAATAGCCAACTTCTAAACTTTTAATACTTGTTGTAAATTGTCCCCCAACCGGCTTTCCTAAAAATAAATGAGTACAAATACACCGTGAAACATTTTGATACAATCCGCAGTACTTTATAATTTCAATGTCAATTCCAGTCTCTTCTTTCGTCTCTCGAATAGCACCTGTTGGAATTGCTTCCCCCTCCTCTACTTGACCACCAGGAATTTCCCAGCCTCGCTTCGGACTTTTCAAAAGTAAAATTTCGTTTTTATCATTTAACACAGCTGTTGAGGCGCATACAATATGTTTTGGATACGGCATACAGAAATCCCCTTTAAGAAATTTCCCAACATTCTACGTACAATGGATAGGTAATACATATTAAAAGCTAACAAGTGTTATCTGTTTCCCTTCTGTTCTAATATAAAGGCAAAAAACTCCAAATATACAATAAAAGTTGATTTTGCAGTTTTTTTACTTCACTTATTTAAATAAGTGAAATTCATCATACCTGAAAATTACCTAAAATTAAAAAAGACCACCCTAAGGTGGTCTTTTTATGTAGGGCGGGAAGACATCGGTCTTCCCTTAACAAATAAGACCAGAAAATTCTTGAACAAAAAAAGTGCTTTTCCTCAAAGCACTTTTCCAAAGGGATTTACCAATCCCGACGATCATCACGATCAAAATCACGATCACGGTTACGTCTGCGACGATCATCACGATCGAAATCACGATCATGGTCACGTCTGCGACGATCATCACGATCGAAATCACGATCATGGTTACGTCTGCGACGATCATCAAAATCGAAATCACGATCATGGTTACGTCTGCGACGACATTCATCACAATCGCAGTCACAATCACGTCTACAGAACACTAAATCATCCCAAAATCTATCACAATCATCTCTCATGAATATAAGTCCCCCCCTTATATTAAAATAGGATTCATTATATTCTATGTTTAAAAGTAGAAAACAGCTTGTTTACTAGTCTATCTTCTTTATCTATTTTCAGCTTGTTCAGATGACTGTTTAGATGTTCAGGTGTTAAACTATTTGTATATTATCTAAATAGCCATCTAAACAGAAAAACAAGGGAACCCTTGTCAACTATAGAATTGTTTAGTTGTTTGAATAGTGTTTAGTTTAGATGTTTAGAAAGATAGTGATCTGAAAAATGCAACAAAAAAACTGGCTATCAGCTGAAGAAGTAGCCAAAGAAATAAAAGTATCCGCTATGACTATAAAACGAAACTGTCAAACATACGGTAGTTTTTTAAAATTTCAACAAGGGGAAAAGAACAAATATTTAATTCATCAAGAATCTATACCT
This sequence comes from Bacillus sp. LK2, assembly GCF_001043575.1. NCBI lineage: Bacteria > Bacillati > Bacillota > Bacilli > Caryophanales > Bacillaceae > Bacillus > Bacillus sp. LK2. The sequence continues at coordinate 14,851 of NZ_LDUK01000011.1, read as the reverse complement.
GTTTTTCAATTTATAGCTAAAATGAGAAATAAAAGAAACCTCCAAACAAAACAAATTATTGAGCTCCTCATTAAAGAAGGATTCCCTGAATATATAAACATTGAACCGATACAAACAACTAAACAACAAACTGAACAAATCCAAGTAAGACGAGAAGTTGTAGCTGTTCAGAAGTTAGATAGAATTGTTACTGAAAGAGTATCTGAATAACTTAAAAAACATGAAAAAAGTTTAAAAGAATGGTTAACTGAACAGCAAAAACAACAACAGGGTTTTCAAAAAGCAATGGTTCAAAGAATGAATGAACGTGATCAAAACCTAATGGCTATGATCCGTGAAACACAGGAAACTAAAAAATTGATTGCAGCCACCCAACAAAAAAAGTGGTGGCAATTTTGGAAATAGAAAAAACGGCCAAACCTAATAACATCAAAGGTTTGTGCTTTTTATTTGCTATCGATATTAGAACGTTATGTTAACAGAACATGTATAGAATATACATCAAAAAAATGTACGACTTATTCTAATTTCTTCGTGATAGAATATAAACAATCCATATTTTAACAAAATATAAAGGGGGAAAACTTTTGTATAAAAAACTTAGAAAACATCTTATATTAGGTTCCCTAATTCTTATCATTAGTGGCTGCTCAATTTCAAAAGGATACGACACACAACAAGAAGCATTAAAACAAGGATTAAAACCAACAAATAATATAGAACTAGATAAATATAATGCTCTAAAACGTATTATAAAAATAGATGAAAAAATAGCCTTTTTTGTTACACCTGATAATTACATTTCAATAGCAGATTTAGAAATAGAAAATGGAAAATGGACTGTTAGTGGGATAACAGGAGGAGCAAATGTAAGTGAGTTAGAAGTACAAGATTCTGGTATATCACCTACTATGGGAATATCAAATGGAAAAGTTATTTCTGGTTATCTTAAGAACCCATCTATCAGCAAGATATCATATGAATCTACCCCAGGACATATTATAAATTTAGATAAATTCTTACCAAACGAAACAAAGTATAAAGGATGGAGTTTATGGTATGTGATCCTTCCTAATAAATTAGATGATGATTTAAAGTCTTTTGATCTTATTACGACTGATTTAGAATTTAAAGATAAAAATGGCACTATTATAAAATATAAGAACTGATCATCTAAAAACAACTTCTGATAACGATAATTATGTAAATAAGCTGTCCATATGGGCAGCTTATTATATTTTTTTGCTTAGCCTTGGGTTTTTCTGATTTGTTGGTGGCATCCCATACCTATCAACCTAATATTTTGAGGTGCCCCCAAAACAAAAATTTTATATTACTTTTTTGTTTTATCATTTTAGCCATTTCATCTCCCACCTACTCACTGGGCTGCGACCCTTCACGTTCATTGAGGAAGGAGTCTTCTTGACTAAAATGATAAATCTGTTGTTTGGTGGAATTATAAAATTTTAAGCTAATGGGCATGTGGCGGGACTCCATCGCTATCAAGCTAAGCTTATACAACGTCAATTATAGTAAAGGTCGTTAGTTTTTCTATCGATACTCCTAATTGGAGCCATAGGATTAATCAAAGATATTTTATTTCGATTCTTATAGATAACTGAATAAAACTCAATATTCCGTCAATACTGTATATGACATTAGATTTTCTCCTTGTTCCCCCTTGGAGAGAACCGAGCAGTTAGCTTTTGCTATCTGCTCTTTTATTTCGTTCCCGTTCTTGTTTCTTGAAGAATTCTTTAACTGTGTTTTCCCAATAAGTACACATATCTATTCCTCTTTTCTACAAAATGAATTTTTTATTAAGATTTTTCGAAATCCAATTGAAATATCTATAATTCCTAACATTAAAAACAAATAATATGTTAGTATTGTTATGAAGATATTTACTAACTACTTTTATGCCCTAGCCCTGCACCATACTAGGGCATATTTATTTTTTTAAGTGTGTAGCTTTTAAACGACGTACTCCTTTAAGTTCACTATTCAGCTCCCCTTCGCTATTAAAAAATTATTCCTCTTCAATTTCATCTACAAGTCTCATAATTTCATTAATATCTAACTCTAATATTCCGAGGGCCTCGGCCAATGTGTACCACCCTTTTTCTTCACTCAATGGAATCACCTGTTTTCTACTCAAATAGCGTTTTTGTTACTTTTTTGTAACTACTCTAGGTATATATACATGTTACAATTTATAAGATTTTGCAGATTACCCCTTGCAAATCCATATGTCTGTCCTGCCCTTGTTGCCCCTTCAACAAGGGCAGTTTTTAATAAAAAATAAGGGTCTTGTTAACAAACGGTTAAATATACTACATAAAAAAACTTATATTATGTTTAATATGGGAATCTGGCTCACTCCTTTCTCACGGTATATAATTGTTAACTACACATTCATAATTTAGTACATTATGTTTAAAATGTACCAGATATTTCTTTATTGATTTATGGAACCGTTTTTTACAAAATAGAACATAAAGAGAGGCTATTAATATATTTTCTCTAATATATTAATAGCCTCTCTTTCTTCCAGTGAAAAATTTTATTTAGTAGACAATCTTGAAGCTGCTCCTTCACCTTCTTTATATGCTTTTTGTAATACTTCATTTGAATCTAATAAATCCGTCCCTTGCGCGCGAATGATTTGATAATCTTCAATACCAAGGAAATTAAACATCACCTTCAGATATTTATGAGAGTATTCAACTTCCGTATACCAATCGTCATTTGTATAGATGGCCCCACTCGCTTGTATGACAAGCATTCTTCTTCCATCTTTAAGTAATCCCACTGATCCAGTTTCAGTATATTTAAACGTTTCACGTGCGATCATGATACAGTCCATTAAGGGTCTATAAAATCACCAAAAGCTATACTTCAATCTCCTAGCTACTTCACATTGTAGTTTAATTATCACTTGCATTCATTAATTTAGTTTCTCATTGGCGACAAACATGAATACCGAATGAGAGAGCAACATTTCAAACATCACCTTGTGATATAACTAAACATGAATTTTAATCAAGGAGATGAGAGCATGAGTAAGTTAAAAGGTAAAATCGCTGTAGTAACTGGTGCTAGCCGAGGAATCGGTCGTGGCATTGCGTTACGACTAGCTCAGGATGGCGCATTAGTTGCAGTGCATTATGGAAAAAGACAAAATGAAGCAGAGGAAGTGGTTCATAAGATTCAGCAAAGTGGAGGTTCTGCATTCGTAGTTGGTGCGGATTTAAGTACCGTTAAGGGCATTTGTGATTTATATGAGAAATTGGATGAAGCCATTCAGAAACGGACAGGTGATAATCAGTTTGATATTCTTGTGAATAATGCTGGAATCGGACAAATTATAAACATTGAGGAGACGACGGAAGAATCTTTTGACGAAGTCATGAATATTAACGTCAAAGCACCGCTTTTTGTTATCCAGCAAGGTTTATCACGTCTAAAAGATGGAGGTCGTATTATCAATATCTCATCGTTTGTTACACGAGTGGCCTCTCCTAATGTTTTCGCTTATAGCATATCGAAGGGGGCGGTCAACACACTTACGCACGGCTTGGCTCAGCAGCTTGGAAACCGTAATATTACGGTGAATGCTATCCTTCCAGGAATTATTAATACAGAGATGAATGCCAATACGTTGCAAGATCCCAATGGTCAGAAATATGCCGCTGGCCTTTCAACCTTCAATAGGTGGGGAGAGCCACAAGATATAGCGGACGTTGCAGCCTTTCTTGCTTCATCGGACAGCCGTTGGGTAACCGGTCAATTGATTGATGCAAGTGGCGGATCTCATCTGTAAATTAACGGCTTCGAAAAACTTACTACAGAACAAGGCTTTCTTTATTTATCCAAGAATTGTACCAGTCATTGAGGTAATGGCTTGTCTTGGGAGATTAGTACAAACGACAATCGGCTATGCTAGGCTGATTGTCGTTCTTGAAATGAAAACTTTGATACTATTTGGTTTTGTGACTTAATGAAATCCTTTACTTCTATGATTTCTATATCATTTCGACTTATTAGGATTATAGTAACGACTTCCGGTATAAGAATTAAAATCTTTTCCCTGCATTTTTCTTCGTAATCTTGCTCTTACATTCTAAAATACGGACATGGAAGCTACAGTCAGGTTATACTACTTTCGGAGGTGATCATATGCAAAATGATAGTGAAATTCAAAAGGAATCTCTCCAATTTATAAATGCAGACTTTAGTAAGATGACTAATGAACGTTGGCACGCAATTGTACACAATGATTCTTCCTATGATGGCAAGTTTTATTATGGTGTAAAAACAACTGGTATTTTTTATCGACCATCATGCAAATCTAGGGTACCTAATATAGACAATGTAAAGATTGTTCAAAATGCACAGCAAGCATTATCTGAAAAGTTTCGTCCATGCAAACGTTATAAGCCAAATGGAATAACGTTGCCTAATGAGGATTGGGTAACGTAAATTACAGAATACATTGATAATCACTATAATGAATCCTTAAATCTAGAAATACTAGCTGACATGTGTCATGGAAGCCCTTTTCATTTACAACGAACACTTAAACGAATTAAAGGGGTAACTCCAATTGAATATATACAACAAACTCGAATTTCTAAAGCTATTTATTACCTTACGAATACAAATAAATCCATTATGAAAATAGGTTTTGCTATTGGGATACCGAATACGTCACACTTTGCGACACTATTAAAAAAGCGAACAGGCTATACACCTAGTAAGTATAGAAAAATAAATCAAAAAAAGATGGCGGTTTGAAACATGGAAACAACATTTAATCAAAAAGTATATTGGACTCCATTCATTCATCAACAATGGAAGATGTATATTGCAGCAACTGATAAGGGACTATGTTTTGTTGGTTCACAAAACCACTCATTCACAGAATTATATGCCTGGTCAAGCGTGCGACTTCCAAAGCATGATTTAGTAGAAGATGCTCAAAAATTACAACCATATATCACAGAGTTAATTGAATACTTTGAAGGAACACGTAAAGTATTTACTTTTTCCGTCGATGCAATTGGTACTACTTTTCAAATGACTGTTTGGAATACTTTAAACAAAATTCCATATGGAAAAGCTTACTCATATTCTGATATTGCAGAAGCAATTCAAAAACCTAAATCAGTACGAGCTGTGAGTACTGCAATTGGAGCAAATCCAGTATTAATTACAATTCCTTGCCATCGTGTAATTGGGAAAAACGGTAAATTAACGGGTTTTCGAGGTGGCTTAGAGATGAAGCGTGAATTACTATCACTTGAAAAGATAGATGGTAATTTTTAAGGAGGAAAATAATATGTACAAGAGCGTACAAGAGCATGTTGCATCCCTCGATTGGGATGCACTACAACGAACCTTAGATGACGTGGGTTATGCAAAAGTACCATTATTGTTAGATGCAAAACAATGTGAAGAAATTATTAATATGTACGAAGATGATTCTTACTATAGAAGTACAATAAACATGGAAAGATATCGTTTGGGAAGTGGACAATATCGATATTTCCAAGCCCCTCTTCCATCCATTGTACAGGAGTTACGTACAAGCTTTTATCCTGAACTCGCTAAAACAGCAAATCGATGGTTACAACAATTAGGAAAAGAGCTGATTTATCCACCAACTCTTACGGAGTTTCTTGAACAATGTCATAAGCATGATCAAGTACGCTCTACTCCTTTAATCCTAAAATATGAAGCAGACGGTTATAACTGTTTACATCAAGATTTATATGGAGATGTTTATTTTCCATTCCAAATATTACTTACATTAAATCAACGTGGAATTGATTATACTGGAGGTGAATCAATCTTAGTAGAGCAAAGACCACGGGCGCAGAGCAGAGGGCATGTTATTACCCTTGAACAAGGAGAAGCTTTAATTTTCCCAACAAATCATCGACCTATTCTAGGAACGCGTGGTTATTATAAAGCTACACTTCGTCATGGTGTAAGTACAATTCAATCTGGGACAAGATATGGATTGGGTATTATATTCCATGACGCAAAATAACTTTACAGTATTTAATTAAGATATGAACATTCCACTCCACTAAAGTAATATTATAGTTTTCTGAAAACCTTATAAACATATCTTTTGCATAGTTAGACATATCATGGTTCTGGTGCAAAAATATTAGTTAGAAACATAGAGTAGCAATTTTCTCTTCATTTCTATCTTATGAAGCTAAGCCAAACAATTTATGAATAAATTGTTTCTGGTTTTGGACAGACTTGTCCAGTAAAACAAGTTGTCCCTTTTTCATCAATATGCCCTTCATTCACATATACTTGATTAAACCGTTCCATCTTACACTTAGCTAGCTGAAAGATTTCCATTGTCTTATAAGAAACTCCATATCCTTCTATTTCCATATATCTTGTATATTTAAAATATGTATGTTGTAAATGCGATAACCTTGTTAAAAAATCTATACCAACATAGCGAAACAAATACATATGTAACTCAGCACAAACTCCAGTTTCTTCCTTGCAAGCTCCTATAAATAAGTCTAAAGGCTGAATGATGTATTCGTTACATTCAGCCTCTTTACTTGCAATTTGAAAGATTCCATTTGCACGCTTTGTGAATTGAAACTCTTCCATCTATTATTCTCCCTTCTACACTAACTTTTTAAATAGAAACGTCGCTCCTGTATCATCAGATTCTATATGCCATTCGATATCCATTTCTTTCGCCATAACAGCAATGATAGATAATCCAATTCCCGCACCCTTATTTGGCGAATGAGCATTCTGAAAACCTGGCCCATGGTCAACAATTGCAATCGTTCCTTCTTCATGGTTCATATACACTCCTATAAAATTTCCATCACTCGCGTGTCGAACTACATTTTGAATTACATTATCTATGATCCTTTGAAACCAATTTTCATCAATATTCCAAAATAACTGCTTTTCTGGAATCACAATATCAATTTCAAAACCTTGCTCATCTAATATGTCATACCAGGATGCAACAAGTTTTCTCATTAAGCGTGTCATATCCTTTCGTTCTGGGTGATACGGATATTTTTTTGCTGTTATTAATGAATAGGATAGTAAGTTCTCAATTAATTCAGCTAGGTAATTAATTTTTTCATCCATCCATGGGCTCAACCATTTCTTGCTATGCTTCCTAACGATGACTCACAGCTATTTTATATCTCTATTCAAACATTAGTATTTGTTGTAATTAGTAGCTTTGTTATTTTATTTATAGGTGGCTTTGTTCATTTTATGAAAAAAGCATATTAATTCTTTAGCCCGGAACTGAGTTCTAGGCTAAAGAATTTTATGCTCTTTAACGCACTTAGTAACCTCATCAAAAACCGTTGGACACTTTGTGAAGTTAGTTGTTTTTGCAGTCTTCTCAAGGTTTTTCGCTTTTTTTTCAATCTCTTCAGCAGTGCCAACTACCTTGCCGATAGTTTTTACGTTCCCACTAACTAGTCTACAAAAATACCCCAATATAATAAACATGTGCAGATTCATTTCTACGGATTTGTATACATGCTGGAACAAAAAGATCTACATAGATTAACTATGTAGATCTTTTTGAATATATTTTTCAAACAATTACTTTCCTAACTTAATTGCCTTTTTTATATTACTGAATGCACCTTTACCATATAATAATACGCCACCACGGTAAACGCGACTCGTTAAACCAATCATCATACATATTGTTGCTAATAGAATAGCTAGTGCAAGAGCAACTTCCCAAACTGGAATATTCAGGAATCCAATACGTACTAGCATAACAATAGGAGTTAAGAAAGGTATATAACTAGTAATGGTAACGAAAGAACTGCTTGGATTTGAAATCCCATAAATTGCGATATACAAAGCAGCAAGTAACATAATTGTCAGCGGCATAACAGCTTGAGAAGCTTCCTCTATACGGCTAATTATAGAGCCAAATAGACAAGATAATGAGCCATATAATAAGAATCCTAATGTGAAGAATATAATCCCATAAACCACTAAGGTAGGAGCAAATGAATTTAAATCAATTCCATTTAAAATATCATTTTTCGATCCCTCAATTGCTGTTTTATACCCTACAAATGCAATCAAGCCCCAAATTATTATTTGAGTAATACCAGCCAATAATGTTGAAAAGAGCTTTGCATATAGATGTTTGGTTGGCGATATACTTGAAACAACTAACTCCATTACACGCGAAGATTTCTCAGTTGCGACATCTGTAGCTAATTGTGCAGCATACATTAATAGCATTAAATAATTTAGGAAAATAAAGATATTAATTAAAATTACTACACTCGCTTTATGTTCTCCACCTTTAACCTTATCTGAAACTGTTTTGGTGTGTATTTCTACTGGCGTAGTTAACACCTTTAAATCATCTTGCGATAGATTCAATTGCTGGGCGAAATTAGAAGATTGTATTTGAGATAAGATAGTTTGAACCTTTGTAACATCTTCCTGATTTACATCTGTCTCAGCCATATAAGTAGCATTCAGCTGCTTATTATCTAATTCCTCTACAACTACTGCATATTTATATTCACCTTTTTTAACACCCGATTCTGCTTTTTGTTTATCCTTACTATGTTTTACAATTAATTTACTATCGACATTTTTAAACACTTGATGAATTGTTGTATATAATTCTTCTTGCTCTGTAACAACAACAACATTTTCTTCCTCATTTCCCACAAAAAAGTCATAAATCCTGTCAATATTCAACAATCCTATTATTAACATAGAAATTATTACTGTAAGAGAAATGTATGATTTTGATTTCACCTTAGATTTATAGTTTTGTAAAAAAATTGTCCAGAAACTACTCATGTTGTGCACCTACTTTCGCAATAAAGATATCATTTAGAGTAGGCTCTTCCACTGCAAACTTTTTAACATACCCTAACTTCGTTATTTCTTTAAATAAAACATGAGAAACTTCTTCATATGAAATTTTAAGAGTAACTGCATTCTTACGTTTCTTCATACTTTCTACACCTTTTATTTCTTTCAAATGGTCAAAGTCATGATCGCCAACGATTACAACATTCTTTTTACCAAAATCACTTTTAATTTTAGCAATGTCACCCTGAACAACAGGTACTCCTTTATGCATGATACAAATGTGTTGGCATAACTCTTCCACATGTTCCATACGATGTGAACTAAAAAGAATGGACGAACCTTGTTTTTGCATATCAAGAACAGCTTCTTTTAACATTTCAACATTTACGGGGTCTAAACCACTAAATGGTTCATCTAAAATTAAAAGTTCGGGCTTATGTATAATCGCAGTTATCAACTGAATTTTTTGTTGATTCCCTTTTGAAAGTTCTCCTACTTTTTTGTTCAGATACTCCGATATATTAAAACGCTCCAGCCAATATTGAAGTTCTTTTTCTGCATCTTTACTTTTCATGTTCTTTAGTTTTGCAAAAAAGTTAACTTGTTCTTTTACAGTCATTTTCGCATAAAGCCCACGTTCTTCTGGTAAATAGCCAATCTTATCAGTAACATCATAATTTATAGGCTTACCATTCCATGAAATAGATCCGCTTGATTTTGATAAAAGTCCAAGTATCATTCGAAATGTAGTAGTTTTACCAGCTCCATTCCCGCCAAGGAATCCAAATATTTCACCTTTGATTATCTCGATATTCAAATTATTAACTGCAGTGTGCTCGTCAAATTTCTTTGTTAAATCTTTAATTATTAAACTCATTATCCACACCCTTAATCCACAAGATGATTTCTTTATACAATTGTAAATCCATAGTCAACCACGATATTTTGGCGTCTAATTGCATCGCTTTTATCAGACATTGAAAATAAAAATCTAATATCTTCTTCTTGACTAACATCTAAAATATGATTTTTATTTATTATTATTCAACTAGCATTGTGGAGAAAAAACAAATACCATATATAACATTTTTTAGGATAACATAAGATTACGAATAGCAAATATGCAATATTGCATATTTAATTAAATTGCACTTTCAAAACACTGTAATTAAATATGCTTCATGCTTTCTATACGACTTTCTTCCTATATTTATAATGTTCACACAAATAGTTTGTTTTCCCTATTATGACTCTTCCTCGTTCCCTCTTTAAATTCCTCCACCATGAGATATTGACCTTCTAAGGTTTCTCCCAAACTTCTTAATGGCGATGTTGCGAGCCCACTAAAAGAACACCCCTTTAGATAAATAAATCCAATGGGGCAAAACATAGCGTATTTTTTTATAGCACCGTGACTTTATTTAAAAGAAACAGCCTCGGTTATAGTTTGTCACTATTTGGGTTATAAATCAGTCCTTTTATCTGAATCTGGATTCTCCCCTAAACTAATGACCTTTTCCATAGTTTCGGATGAAGTCGGAATCTCTAAAGATCGCGTACGTTCCAAACTATCTCACCGCGCTCGTCCCACGTGCTGTGATGTCGCTCAAATCCTATCTTTTCTAACACCCGGAGGGACGCAACATTCCAAGCGCCTACAGTCGACCAAAGTCTGTGACGTCCGGTAGCAATCGCAGCGTCTAGGACTACGGATGCTGCCTCATTCGCATAGCCTTTACGTTGAACACTGCGGAACAACTCGTATGCGATCTCCGGCTCTTCAAGTGTAGAACGACCGATAATCAAGCCACAGTATCCGATGAAATCGCCTTCGTCTCGTCGGCGAATAGTGAGAAGGGAAATGCCATTTTCGACTGCTCTCTTGCGCATCTCTATAAGCTGGCTACGAACGGCGTCAATGGTTGGCATGTCCACACCACGTTCGCCAATTAATTTTCTCATCCAGGCTGAATCGGATTCCTCCCACATACACAGGTCGAGTCGCTCGGTTTTCAGCTGAAACGCCATAGGTTCAAATAAAGCTGTCATAGTGGAAACCTCCTTGTTATTTCACTGCACTCATAATAGCTGCGCATCTCATTACCACATCAGGCTGGAAACGCGGTTGATTCGCGAATCTATTTTCCAAATCTCGTGAGAGTTTATAGCAACAGTATACTAAAAATTAGTGTTATTTTATGCATAAGCAATTACTCTACAAAATAGACCTTTTTATCAAACTTTATTTTAAGTTATCAACAAACTACCTTTACCTCTTTGTAAACTCTAGTATTTATCGTTTTCTGACAGAATACTCCTTCCTCAAGCGTGTGAAGGGCGCTAGCCCAACGGTAAGTGGGGATGAATGTTAGTAGGCGTAAGCCTACGTTTTTTTGTATACTGTAGATATCCTATAACAAAGTGAGGTGCAACCTATGTTAGTAAATAAAGCATATAAATTTCGTATCTACCCAAATAAGAAACAAGAAATATTAATTGCTAAAACGATTGGTTGCAGTCGCTTTGTATTTAACCATTTTCTAGCTCTATGGAATAACACCTATAAAGAAACAGGAAAAGGATTAACCTATCCTTCTTGCTCTGCCGAGCTCACTCAATTAAAAAAGAAGCAAGGTACAATCTGGTTAAAGGAAGTAGATAGTATTGCTCTTCAATCCACATTAAAAAACCTTGCAGATGCTTTTTCACGTTTTTTCAAGAAACAAAATGATATTCCACGTTTCAAGTCTAAAAAGAATAAGATTCAATCCTACACAACTAAGCAAACGAACGGAAACATTTCAATTGTAGACAACAAAATGAAATTGCCGAAACTTGGCCTTGTTCGCTTTGCCAAAAGTCGTGAAGTAGAAGGTCGTATTCTAAATGCAACGATTCGCCGTAACCCAAGTGGTAAATACTTTGTATCTATCCTCGTCGAAACAGAGGTACAAGAAATGCCTAAAACGGAATCCACTTGTGGAATTGACGTTGGATTAAAAGATTTTGCCATTCTTTCTGATGGTACAACATACAAGAACCATAAATTCTTTCGTACATTAGAAGAGAAGTTGGCAAGAGCACAGTGTATCCTTTCTAGAAGAAAGAAAAGTTCTTCGAACTGGAATAAACAACGTGTGAAAGTTGCACGAATCCATGAACATATTGCAAATGCAAGAGCTGATTACTTACATAAACTTTCTACTGAAATCATCAAAAACCACGATGTCATCGGTATGGAAGACTTACAAGTCAGTAACATGCTCAAAAGCAGAAAGCTTGCAAAAGCGATTAGTGAAGTATCTTGGTCACAATTTCGAACGATGTTGGAATATAAAGCCAAGTGGTATGGCAAACAAGTGGTTGTGGTATCTAAAACATTTGCTTCTAGTCAATTATGTTCCAATTGTGAATACAAAAACAAAGACGTTAAAAATCTAACCATTCGTGAGTGGGGTTGTCCTTCTTGTGGCACACATCACGATAGAGATCGAAATGCAGCGCTCAATCTTAGAAACGAAGCAATTCGTCTCTTAACCGTAGGAACTACGGGGATAGCCTACTGAATTAGAAACCGTTAGGTTTCTGTACTTAGGAATCTCCCACTTCAAACAGTCCGTAAGGATGTTAAGCGGTGAGTAGTTCAACAGACCCTCGTTCCAGACGAATAAATTTCACATGTAACGGTCTTAATGTTATTTTTCTCTAAACCTACTTGAATAAGTTGCATGGCTATACCAGGGAGAATTTCAGCCTTTGGCCAAATAATTCGATCTCCATCGAAGAAACCAATATTCCATATTGATCCTTCCGAATTGCGTCCTAATGAATCTAAAAAAAGAACATCATCAAATCCATTCATTCTTGCTATACGACCACGGTAAATTTGTCTAAACGACCCTACGTTTTTCACCTGAGGGATATCCCGTTCAAACTCAGTTATTTGTAAACGTAAAGAGGATAATGTTGGAATTTGAGCTTTCATTATCGTTACTAAATTGTGTTGCTAGTGAATAATTTTTATAAACAGTTTAATCAATTTCTACTTGTGTTGCTCAATAATTACGCCCGATTGTGGAACAAGAAAAAAACCTGCACATTAACACAGGATTTTTGATCAAACTTTTTTATAAATTATCAAACTTTGTTTTATGGCCACAAAGTGACCTCTAAAAGTTAGACACGCTATTTCATTAGGCAGCTTCTTAGGCATGGGTCCGGTATTGTACCGGGCTCATGCCTTTTAGTTTTGCCTTTGCTGTTGTGTATTTTATATTGTAGATCCATTGACAGTTACTTTTGCGTCTATAGTAAATCCTTATCCTGCATCTACAGAACCTGCAACATTATTATCCTGCCAATATGGAGAATCATAGAAACATAGGTTGTCCACTTTAGACACGACACGTTTTCCTACATTTGAATTGTTTCGTTCCAATCGACTGCAAAATGAACGAATACGTTTCTCCCTGTATCACCAGATTTCTTGGATTTAAAGCCATTTTCCCTTTTAGGGTGATATAGTCCTTAAGATTTTTTTTAGCCTGTGCAATTACGGTTGAAATTTCATTCTGTTTGACACATATCCCCAGGCTGTCTGGACATGATAAAAAATGAGGTGACTGACATGAAGGATAAAATATTAGAATTAGTACCAGGATCGGTAAAAAAGTTACTCCAGAAAAAAGTTAAAGATGGAAACCGATGCCTCATTGATTTGGTTGTCGATGATGCAACTGCTTATGGATTTGAACCGGAGCAAGTAGTCCCCTGTATCATGGCGGGTTATTATGTTTATGAATCCACCACCTATCCCAGTGAAATGGAGGAAGAATGGAAGCTGAACTTGGTTTTTCATGCGGCCAATCGCTCGGCAATGAAGCTTCTGTCTTATGGGAAGTATAAAGCGAAACGATCTGAAAGTGGATGGATGAGATATACAAATCCATAAGGTTTACTTAACATACACTAACTAGCTTGGTGAGCATGGGGCACCGTCACATGCCCATCAACTTAAAATCTTGAAATAACCCCAAGTGTAAAAAAACGTTATTTTCTAAACAAGCTATATTAGACAGGATGACATTTTTTATGAATCTTTAGATTCAAGATGAACTACAATTATTTGGTAACCAATCACCCTCTTACAGTTTTTTTAAAATAAATCACTACTTACCCTTGCATATTTACGAATTACATTCATATGAGGTACGTGAAATTTTACTATCCCATTGTTGAATAAGGGAACATCGCGCATTAAGATAGCCCCCACCACACTATTGCGTATTGTTCCGCTATCTATTAAGCCATTAAGATTTTACGTTTTTTACTCTTCATCTTCTCTTTCGCTGCTTCAATATTATTCGCTACCCTTTTACGGTCTTGATCAAATTGAATCATGCCATCTATTACTGGAATTAATCCTTGCTCATCAATGTATTGTAAGTAATCAACTGGTGCTCGTTCTGTCTGATCTACTAAGTACCCATAAATATCAAAGTCTGCTATCGGTATCGACTTCTTGCCCTTCAGTTGATGAGACATCCTTACATAAGATTGAATGACTGATAGCGGTATAACGAATACTGACTTATCCTTACTGAACTCAATAAGGAAGAAACAAATCGCTCCCATCTTCTCTGCTTTCTCCAGGTAATCCAATTGGTGCTGTGTAATATTCTTTAAATCAAATCGTGTAGGATTCTCTGTAGACTTCGCTTCAAATGTTATAGCTCATCCCTTATACACAACATCATAGTCTACTGTACTTTTAGCTTCATAGAATCCATTTAGCACACGCCCACCTTTACTCTTTAACACCTTCACAGGAGTCGGACGCTAGTTTATAAGCGCCACTCCCCCTCTTTGATACATTTCATTCGCTAGATTGATAAACATTTCAAAAGCCATTCCACGATTTCCTTGTCCCATTGTTATTCCTCACTTTCTATTCGTTGCGATAGGTAAGACTTTGAAG
>NZ_LDUK01000109.1:0-655 GCF_001043575.1 Bacillus sp. LK2 | reverse complement strand
ATAAAAAACTTGTTGACTTTTAAAAGTGAATGAGTTAAAATGATTCTTGTCTTAAATGAATACAGTCTGGTAATGATGGCAGAGAGGCCACACCCGTTCCCATACCGAACACGGAAGTTAAGCTCTCTAGCGCCGATGGTAGTTGGGACCTTGTCCCTGTGAGAGTAGGACGTTGCCAGGCAAAATGGAGGATTAGCTCAGCTGGGAGAGCACCTGCCTTACAAGCAGGGGGTCGGCGGTTCGATCCCGTCATCCTCCACCATTTATGTCGGAGGGGTAGCGAAGTGGCTAAACGCGGCGGACTGTAAATCCGCTCCTTCGGGTTCGGCAGTTCGAATCTGCCCCCCTCCACCATTCTTAATTAATGGGCTATAGCCAAGCGGTAAGGCAACGGACTTTGACTCCGTCATGCGCTGGTTCGAATCCAGCTAGCCCAGCCATTAAGAGCCATTAGCTCAGTTGGTAGAGCATCTGACTTTTAATCAGAGGGTCGAAGGTTCGAATCCTTCATGGCTCACCATTTTTAATAAAATATGCGGGTGTGGCGGAATTGGCAGACGCACCAGACTTAGGATCTGGCGCCTTTGGCGTGGGGGTTCGACTCCCTTCACCCGCACTTTTAATAAAATATCTCATACATGTCTTGCGGAAGTAG
>NZ_LDUK01000108.1:0-629 GCF_001043575.1 Bacillus sp. LK2 | reverse complement strand
TCGAGGACTTAACCATATAATATGAAGCAATGTTATCTAGTTTTGAAAGAATATAAAAAACTTGTTGACTTTAAAAGTCGAATGAGTTATAATAATTCTTGTCTTAAATGAATACAGTCTGGTAATGATGGCAGAGAGGCCACACCCGTTCCCATACCGAACACGGAAGTTAAGCTCTCTAGCGCCGATGGTAGTTGGGACCTTGTCCCTGTGAGAGTAGGACGTTGCCAGGCAAATGGAGGATTAGCTCAGCTGGGAGAGCACCTGCCTTACAAGCAGGGGGTCGGCGGTTCGATCCCGTCATCCTCCACCATTCTAGCCGACTTAGCTCAATTGGTAGAGCAACTGACTTGTAATCAGTAGGTTGGGGGTTCAAGTCCTCTAGTCGGCACCAGCAACTATGGCGGTTGTGGCGAAGTGGTTAACGCACCGGATTGTGGCTCCGGCATTCGTGGGTTCGATTCCCATCAGTCGCCCCATTTTTTCTTTAAAAATTATAATATGCGGGTGTGGCGGAATTGGCAGACGCACCAGACTTAGGATCTGGCGCCTTTGGCGTGGGGGTTCGACTCCCTTCACCCGCACTTTTAATAAAATAACTCATAACATGTCTTGCGGAAGTAGTTCAG
>NZ_LDUK01000107.1:0-313 GCF_001043575.1 Bacillus sp. LK2 | reverse complement strand
CGCGCCCGAGAGGAGTCGAACCCCTAACCTCTTGATCCGTAGTCAAACGCTCTATCCAATTGAGCTACGGGCGCATATGGTGCCGAGGGCGGGGGTCGAACCCGCACGGTGGTCACCCACCGCAGGATTTTAAGTCCTGTGCGTCTGCCTGTTCCGCCACCCCGGCATGTCATATTGAAAATTGGAGCGGAAGACGGGATTCGAACCCGCGACCCCAACCTTGGCAAGGTTGTATTCTACCACTGAACTACTTCCGCAAGACATGTATGAGTTATTTTATTAAAAGTGCGGGTGAAGGGAGTCGAACCCCCAC
>NZ_LDUK01000106.1:0-4492 GCF_001043575.1 Bacillus sp. LK2 | reverse complement strand
GACACAAAGTATCTGCCAGAAGGGTTCCGTCTAACCGTAGCATTTAAAATACGCCCTCTTACTTCACGACTTTTGGCAAATCGAACAAGACCTAGTTTTGGCAATTTAATTTTATTTCCTACAACGGCAATGTTTTCATTTGTTTGTTTTGTGGTGTAAGATTGTACATTGTTCTTCTTAGATTTGAAACGCGGGGCACTGTTTTGTTTTTTGAAAAAACGTGTATAAGCATCCGCAAGATTGCGAACAGACGACTGAATAGCAATGCTATCTACTTCTTTTAACCAAACAAACTCTTTCTTCATGGCGGGAAGTTTGGCAGAGCATGTACCATATGTCAAACCTTTTCCTGTTTCCTTGTATGCGTTATCCCATAGAGATAGGAAATGATTGAATACAAAACGAGAACAACCAATCGTTTTATTGATTAGCGTTGCTTGTGCTTTATTTGGATATATACGAAATTTATATGCTTTATTGATAATCATTCGTTTCACCTCCAATTCGACATATGTCTATTATACAACAAACATACATTCGATAGGTAGTGAAGTGATAATGACAAATTACCCAGTAACACTTTACATATGTCGAACAATTAAGATGGCTTCATGCCATCCCTTGTCCGAAGCCAATTCATCTCCCACCTACTCACTGGGCTGTGACCCTTCACGTTCCTTGAGGAAGGAGTCTTCTTGGCTAAAATGATAAAAATTCAAAATGAAAGAACCTATTTTAATCATCAAAATAGGTTCTTTTACTTTAATGTACCTATATCAAGTAAATAAACAGAAATGTTTACTGAACATACGATTTTTATTAGTTTAATAATATTTTTATCATGATTTATCAAAGTCTGTTGAACAGGTTATGCCCTTCCATTTATCAAACTCTTTTTGTAAGGTAACTACTTTTTCCGAAGCCACATGATAAGCATCCGAACCTAGTAATAAATGAACGGGAGGATCTGTTTCTGCCGCTGTGCGTATCATAGCTAAAGCAGCTTTTTCGGGATTACCTTCTTGTTTCCCATCCATAACATTATCAAGAAAATCCTTTACCTCATGGACTGCTTGATAATCCTCAATTTGTTCTTTACTATACATAACGGAACCACTACTTAAGAAATTGGTTCTAAAATAGCCAGGTGCTACCATTGTAACTTTAATGCCAAATAGCTTTGCTTCCTCTGCCAGAGACTCAGATAAACCAACCACTGCAAACTTTGTAGCACTGTAGCTACCAAAACCCATACTACCCACGTATCCTGCAAGTGAAGCTATATTAAAAATATGCCCTGATTTTTGTTTCCTTAAATAAGGCATTGTTTTCCTAATTACATTCAATGTACCAAATACATTCACATCAAAGTTTTGACGGATTTCTTCGTCTGTTAGTTCCTCGAGACTCCCACCTAAACCGTAACCAGCATTATTTACAACGACATCAATCTTACCAAAAGTTTCAATGGTTTTCTCAATTGCTTGTTGTACGCTGGCCTCATTAGTCAAGTCAACCGACAATGGTAGAAATCGTTTTGTATCATCATTAACTACCTTTATTAAATCATTTAATGTTCTTGAAGTTGCAGCAACTTGGTTGCCATTCTTTAATAATTGTTTTACCAATACAAGTCCCAAACCTTTTGAGGCTCCAGTTACAAACCATACTCTATTTTTACTCATAGCGAATATTCATTCCTTTCTTGTCAAACCTATATTTTTACCAACAAAAAACTATTTTTGGATAATTATAGCGTTATGAAGATAAGAGTAATGATGAGTTTTCTTTTTGTATATCATATTCATTTCAAGTTAGCATAACGTTCTATTATACGTAGTAAACAAAGGGGCTATCACCATTTTTCACATGGATTAAGCCTTTTCTCTTTTGAAAGCTTTATACAAAAATGTATACATGCCTTTTTTATTAAGAATGATTTCTCTGGATTGTCTATATTTTCTGTATAAAAATCACATATCCTATATTTTGTCTAATGCAATATTTTAATACAGCTCATCACCATTCATGACATATAAGGGTGAATCTAAATCTTTCTTTTATGAGTTAAGATGAAGAAAGGAAAAAGAATATGATGGTATCAATAAAGTTCAGTCTAATACATTTTTTTAATGGAACAGTATGCTATAACAATTAATCCTCATTATAGAGATTATCTACAGTTTCTTGCAAAGAATCTAAAAGATAATCTCTGAAATTACCGTAAGTAACTGCATACAGTTCCTTTGAAAAACGGCTCCAAAAAATAACAGGGCACTCACCATTCTTCATTTGACTTATATCTAGGCATGTTACGGTGCCATCAATATCATTTAAAACAATATAATGTAATGGTAAGTCATACGTTTCTCTGTACAATTTTGTATGATAGACTACGGATGAATCTACTGCCGTACTTTCACATCCGTGTATCTCGATCCCGTCAAGACCGCCACTTCCATACTGTTTTAAAAACCAATGATAACTACTTGGGAATGAAATATTTAGAATCTGTGCTGCTTGTTGAATCGTATCTTCATTTGCACTACCCATAAAGTCGCCAAGTTTTTGATATGTGGTAATGATTGAAATAATCTTTTCATTCATTTTTTTATCTTCCTTCCAACCAAACATAGCTTTTAGTCTCCCCTTTTTATAACCAATAACATTATCTTTTTTATAGAGATAGAACCAACAAAACGGGTTGTCCCCAAATCGATAAAAATGAGCTTTATTACTACAAAAGATTATAAAGAGTATTTCTGTGATTTAAAATAGCAACGATAATACTCTAAAAAACAATGCATCGTATCTTATTATCTTAAATAGGCTGTAGTATTTATAACTGCCAAATCTTTTAGAAGACATGAAACATAGTATTAAACCAAACCGTACATTAAATCGCAATCGAATCGAACAATAAGTACGACACGTGCTGGTATTGATGAGTTCTTGGAGCGTACACTCTCCAAGAACCTTAATTTGCAAGAACTAGCGCTTTTAATCTTCTGTGAATATCAACGAAAAAATAAATTCTAAACGTAAGAATAAGGAGTGAGTACTGTGAACGATAAGATTAAGCATATTCATCATATAGGCCATGTCGTAACAAATATAGAGATTGCACTAAAGCTATACCGAAAGATAGGCTTCGTATGTCCTCCTCCAGCCCTATCCGACAATGGCCGAAAAAGAAGGCGCGGTACCTAAGCCATTTGGTGCAGCAAATACACATGCCACATTTCTCCATAATTTTATCGAAATCGTTACTGTAGTGGAAGACGAAGAACGAATTCCTCGCGATGCCATCCTTGTGCCCATTCAGGCTCCCCCGACTTTACTTCCTCGAATTCTTGAAAATATCAAACGCACTGTTGCTACCATTTCTAGGTCTCTATCACGTTTCGAAGGAACACATATCTTATGCTTTTGTACACCTGATGCAAAGGCATATGCAGATCAATTGTTCATAGCGGTGTTAATAGCTTTCAACGTCCTATAGAGACCGTAACTGGAATGCAAGTGGTCTCTTTTAACTATATAGAAATTGATGGCGAAGATGTGCCGGAAGGTCGACTAGCCATCGCTGAAAATCCGCCGTTGGAGGTTTTGAAGGCACAATCTCATATGAATCATCCGAATGGAGCGATTGAGTTAGTGGAAGTAATTCTTTGCGTTGCTGACTCTAAGCTTGATGATTTCATCAAATGCTATCGGCGCTATCTAGGTCGTGATGCACAAACGAAGGGTATGACACGTATTTTTGATCTTAATGGTGCTCACATAACAATTGTTCCTGAGTCCCGATTGACCGATATTTTTCCAGGTGAAGTGGTACCGCCTTTGCCAGGGTTTGTCGGATATACTGTTACAGTGCGTGATATCTTAGCTACACGTAAATATATCGAAGGAAATGGGTTCCCAGTTGTTGAAACAGAAGGGGGGGATATTTTCGTACCGGCTTCCGCATTTCTTGGTACTGCCATAATCTTTAGACAAAATAGAGAGTGAAATTGCAACTTAATGTCCTGTTAATCATCTAATTTTAACTTATAGAACACATAAATATGTTTTTGGATGCAGTAATAACAAGGTTTCATGTTCCTTAATGTATAATTTCCCCAGAATGGTATCGTGTGATCTCCTTATTTAAAAAGCCAGGTTGATTAAAAGCAGCCTGGCTTTTTGGTGTCATCATACATTACTATCAACCTAAGAGGAATTTATACCATAACTCATAGAAAGGATGGCGTTTTTTCATTTTAGTGGGTATTTTATTTTTTTTAGATTGATGGGGATGCGGTACCGCCAGCATTATGGAAAAAAACATGCTAAGCCAAAAATATAATAAGCTGCCCATATGGACAGCTCATTTACATAATTATCGTTAGCGGAAGTAAATCAATTTGGTATGTTTAATATAAGCACTCGTTTATTGAAGAAGTGATTTTCATTGAACTACTCACCACTTAACATCCTTACGGACTGTTTG
>NZ_LDUK01000105.1:0-301 GCF_001043575.1 Bacillus sp. LK2 | reverse complement strand
TTTCATCAAGCATTACATAAAAACGCCCAAGAATTATCAAAGATTCTCCTTCGTCTGTTTAACCTCCTACAGCGAAACGGACAAAAATCTCACAGATATGAGAAAAAAACAGTCTTTGATATTTTGGGCGTTGTGTATGAGTATACCACTTCTACTCATCAGGTAGC
The DNA here is from genome assembly GCF_001043575.1 of Bacillus sp. LK2. Lineage (NCBI taxonomy): Bacteria > Bacillati > Bacillota > Bacilli > Caryophanales > Bacillaceae > Bacillus > Bacillus sp. LK2. Next base: position 134 of record NZ_LDUK01000105.1, on the reverse strand, counting down.
ATAGTAAAAAAATTCAAACCCGTTAGGGTTTATTTGATATGCCTACTTTTATAACATCTATAAACGATAATAAAATACTACGTGAAAAGACCGCGTTTTATATAAAAATATACCTTAAGTTGATGGATGTGTGG
>NZ_LDUK01000104.1:0-3337 GCF_001043575.1 Bacillus sp. LK2 | reverse complement strand
ATATCCCTTAAGTTGATGGGTGTGTGGTACTATCCCTTTAAGTGAATGTAAATAAATATTCAACAGTTTACATTCGTATTTATAATAAATAAAAAGCACTTTTTAATGTTTTAAAAGTGCTTTTAACTTGATGTTGATGTGACGGAACCTCAAGTATGTAGAAATTAAAAAAAGTCCCTTAATAATGTTAAAGGGACTTTGCTCACACAAATGATCTGCACATCAATTTATTTTTGATATACAGATCATTTGTATGATAATTTTATAAATAATTGCTAAATAATGAACTTACATAAATGTTTTTAGAAGGTCTTGAATTAATGGGATTGCTCCACCAATAAATTTTAAAACTGTCATTGCGATTTCCATATTATTTCCTCCTCTTGTTCGTATTAAGGTATGATAATTTTATAAATAATTGCTAAATAATGAACTTACATAAATGTTTTTAGAAGGTCTTGAATTAATGGGATTGCTCCACCAATAAATTTTAAAACTGTCATTGCGATTTCCATATTATTTCCTCCTCTTGTTCGTATTAAGCTATGATAATTTTATAGATAATTGCTAAATAATGAATTTACATAAATGCTTTTAAAAGTTCTTGAACGAATGGGATTGCTCCACCTATAAATTTTAAAACTGTCATTGCGATTTCCATATTATTTCCTCCTCTTTTTTGAGTATTAAGATGTGGTGAATCTTTATATTTTTATTATAGTAAGCGCTTACATTTATATCAATGTATTTTTATATGCAATATTGCATATGGGAGGCAACGAAATATCACGTTTTGGCATTAAGACATGTATTGGAAATTAATTATTCCCTATAACAAAAAAGAACTTGTAGAAGGACTACAAATTCTTTTTTGTTATAGGGCTAATGTTAATGGTTAAAAAATTTGAACAGATAGTAAGACCAAATCAATTTATCATCATAATTTTGATTTGAAGTTTTCGATTCTTGAATTTTTTATAACTATATTGGGAATGTTGATAATGGTATTTTATAGTGATGTGAAAAAAGCGATCATTAATGAATTTAAAATAAAAAGAAGACCGAACTAGATTGTTTTTTCTGGTTTGATCTTTTTTTTATTTTATTTTTGGCTTGGATTGTAGGTGAAAAAGAAAGGGGCAGAATCTGAATCCAGATTCTGCCCTATTCCTTAGTTGGTCATTACAGTTAAGATGGTTTACTCTCGACAAACATTGTTTTTTGAAATAAAAAACATATAGTTTTTACTTTTTTAGACTACCAAATGATAGTGAGTGTATACAAGACTTTATGCAAGATTGCATGAATAAACAAGGAATAGCAAAAGGCTCTTATTCATTACGATTCATCGTTATATAATTAAACGAATTTATTTTACTAATAATGAATATGTTCCCTTTCTATTTTCCTGATCAAAAAATGAAACTAAGTAATACTTCCCAGGTTTCGCTTCAAATTTCCCTTTTATATTATTTCCATCCGCTTGACCCGTAATAACAGGATTTCCTAAATCTGATTCATGATATACATCCCAGTTTATCCCAATTTCCTGTTCATCTATAACAGAAATATCTACTTCTTTTGGAGATGTGACATTGAATGTGTACATATACGCCATATTAGGTCTATCCATATTTCCTTTTGAAAGCTTATTAAAACTAAGTACCTTTGCCTCTTGATAGTTATGGCCTGCTGGCTCATCCTTTTTTACGGTAACCGTTGTTTGTCCTCGGCCCACTTTTCCTTTATTATCTTTCACTGTTAGCTTTGCAGTATATGTTCCCTCTTTACCATATACATGAGTAGGATTTGCTTCTGTACTTGTTGTACCATCCCCAAAATCCCAGAGATAAGAAACAATTTTTCCGCCTGTGCTTTCTGTACCATCGCTATGAAACTCAACTTTTTCATTCAATATCTCATTATACGGTCCATTCATATTTACTTTAATCGCCTGTTTTTCTTCTTCCCCTGTTGCAACACCATGGAATACAACATCGTACTCAAATTGATTGTTTGAGTTCACACGATAATTAACAAAATACGCTGTAACTGTTTTGTAACCGCTCCATTCTTTTTGCGCCAACTGTTCTAAAGATTGATTGATTTGCTTGCTCATCGCTTTCCAATCCTCAGATTCTCCTTTTGTTACACCGCCTGTATATGTTCCTTCTAATGTAAACGTATTAAAGAATTGAGAATTATGCTTTGTAATCGTTGCATCTTTTATTTTCGCTACATCTGTAATGTCTTTCTTTACATCAGCTAGTGGTTTTGGTGCATGTTCAGCTAAATAATCATCTGATACTTGTGGTGTATTATATGTACCCTGATTATCAATTAACTGCTTCATATAGTCTTGGTATCCTTTATTTAAATTTGGATCCTTACTTAAAGTTTCACGATATGCATCATAACCATTCACATCATTTGCGCGAATTAAATCTTGAATCTTATCGAACGTTTCAAATTGATGAGTATATAAGTAAGACTGCAGTGCAAAAGAATAATTATAAAAGTCCCATTTTTCGTTTCCTACTCCTTCTCCATATTTCGAAAATAATGTTCGTTCTGCTGTATAGCGTTTCGCAGGATCAGATGATAATCCGCTAATTATACTTTTGCGTGGAACAACATTATTCGTACGAGTAGATCCCGCAAAAAATTCTGCATTTCCTTCTTCAAACCAAGTCAATCGTTCATTTCGATACATTTCTCCTTGTCCCCATGATCCTGGAACTTCGTATCTTCCCTGTAAATAGTGTGTAAATTCATGACGGAACAATTCTTCCAAACTATAACGACTTTGCTCTGGTGTACGCTCAAATGTAAAGAACGTTCCGATTCCTTCAATATAAATTCCACCATTATTCGTGTCATATCCATATAGTTGGCTATTTCGTTTATATTCATCTGGATTATTATAAATTACCATTGTCAGTACATCATCAGCTTTCCCTGGTTCTAACGCTCCATCTTTTCCAATTACACGATGATACTGCGCTTTTACTTCTTTAGCAGCCCAATATAATCTCTTAACCTTTTCTTCCGTTACTTTATCTCCTGTTTTAAATACAATAGCACCGTCATCGAATGTATACGTTTTTGGTAAGTACTGCTTTTGCCCTTCTTCACGTATTTTCTTTAAATCTACTGTATTTCCATAATAATCTTTTCCACCATAGTTTGTTGAAATTTGCTCTACCGCATTAAAATAAGCTTCACTTAAACGCGGGTACATGTTCATTGCTTGTGTAAGTACTTCTAAAGGTTTATTTGGATTACTATGGAATTTCCCTAAACGACCAGTATAATACACACCATTATTAATTAACCA
>NZ_LDUK01000103.1:0-797 GCF_001043575.1 Bacillus sp. LK2 | reverse complement strand
TTCAGTTTTCAAAGAACTACTTAGCCGCTCATTTGCGACTTCCTTATGTTAACATCTTCGTTTTTCGATGTCAACTAAGTTTTTCAATTTCTTTTTTGTCGTTTTCTGCATTTCCGCATCAGCGACGTTTATTAATATATCATGCAGTATATGTAGGGTCAATACTTTTTATAAAAAAATTTCACATCCCGTTAAAAGCTTTAAAAAGCATATTTCCAGTACATCATATCTCCCATTCACTCTTTATACATAGCTACACTCCTTCCTATTTTTCCCCTTATCGTTTTACTAAGTTTATATACGAATGAAAATTCTAAATTTTATGTTATATTATTATTATAGGAGTGTGGTGAGAATGAGCATTAAATATTCGAACAAAATCAATAAAATTCGGACCTTTGCATTAAGTTTAGTATTTATCGGCCTCTTCATTGCATACTTAGGAGTCTTTTTCCGTGACAACATTATTATTATGACAACATTTATGATGGTTGGCTTTTTAGCTGTTATCGCTAGTACTGTCGTTTACTTTTGGATTGGTATGTTATCTACTAAGACTGTACATATTATTTGTCCAAGTTGCGATAAACCAACAAAAATGCTCGGTCGTGTCGACGCATGTATGCATTGCAACCAACCTTTAACACTCGATCCGAGTTTAGAAGGAAAAGATTTTGATGAGAAATACAATAAAAAGAGCTATAAAGGATAAAGTGCACTTTAATCAGTGTTTTTCTTCATCCATACCAACCTAGATTTCACTGGATACATCTATATATAATAAAGAAAGAGGGTGA
>NZ_LDUK01000102.1:0-2569 GCF_001043575.1 Bacillus sp. LK2 | reverse complement strand
ACGTTTCACGTTGTTTGTTTCGTTCAGTTTTCAAAGAACTACTTTGCCGCTCATTTGCGACTTCCTTATGTTAACATTTTCATGTTTCAATGTCAACTAAGTTTTTTCATTTCGTTTGTCGCTTTCTGCGTTGTTGCTATCAGCGACTTGTCCTATATTACACTTATGTGTGTTAATAGTCAATGGTTTTAAATAAGTTTTTTATAAAAATATGAATTAACTATACCAACAAGCCGTTAGCACAAAAATAGTGCACTTGAATGTAACTTTCTCAAAGTAAACTAAATACAAATAACCTATAGAAGTTACTGTAGGTTATTCGTATTTAGAAGTTATTAATATACGTATGACATTTAAAATTTATCCCTCTGTACATTATGTACACCATAATAGAAAGAACTAAATATTATTCCTTTGGAGGTATCGAGCAGCTTCCATCTGTACAATAAGCATCGGTTGTACTATTTATTGAAAGATTTTGAGGTTCTGACTTAGGATTCTCTTCTTCCCACACCTGTTGAAGTGCACCAACAAAGGTTTCAAGTGGTTGCGCGCCTGAAATAGCATATTTTTGATTAACAATAAAATAAGGTACTCCCGTAATTTTATATTGCTGAGCAATCGCTTCGTCAATTCTAACTTCATTCGCATACGCATTTTTATTATTAATAACGTTTACAGCTTCTTTCTTATCTAAACCTGAAGTTTCAGCGATAGTAGAGAGCGTTTCCGCATCACTTAAGTTTCTCGATTCAGTGAAATATGCAAAAAGTAGATTTTCTGTAATCTCTTTTTCTTTCCCCTGATCCTTTGCAAATTTCGCCAAACGATGTGCATCAAAAGTATTTGTTGGTTTCATCTCTTCAAAATTAAAACTTAAACCTATACTAGCTGCGTGATTGCCTATTTGTATATTATTACGATTAGCTTCTTCAACACTAATCCCATACTTTGCTGCAATTACTTCACTAATACTTGTTCCAGAATAGATTGGAGTATTTGGGTCTAACTCAAAACTTTTAAACTCAACTTCAACGTCATCCCTATGTGGAAATTGTTCTAAAGCCATCTCTAATCTACGCTTCCCAATATAACAAAACGGACATACAAAATCAGACCATACTTCAATTTTCATATTCGCACCTCTTTACAATTTTATTTCCAACCATTTTAGCACCGCGATTAAGGAATTCAAAAATTTTTGCTCCAAACCTTCTATATAGTACAACCAAAAGTATATTTATAACAGAATACCTAAATAACAAAAAACGATAATCAAAAGGATAAAATACTCCCTTCCGATTATCGTATATAAACATGAAACAACCTTAATTATGCCGGAATATACTTCTCTACGAACTTCCATATAGTATTCCAATATTTATTTGGATCTACTTTCTCAGCTTCTCCATGTCCCGCACCTGGAACAATTAATTTCTCTTTTTCTACTTTTGCAGCATTATACACCTCATCCAACATTTCAAAAGGAACAAATGTATCAGCATCCCCATGAATGAATAACATAGGTGTTTTACTTTTCGCAACTTGTTTTACAGCTGAAGCCTCTTTCAAATCATATCCAGCCCTCAATTTAGTAACTGTATTGGCCGCATTCATAACAGGAAATTTAGGCAAGTGGAATAAATCTTTTAGTTGATACGTGAATTCATCAATAACAGTTGAATATCCACAATCTTCAATAATAACTTTAACATTAGAAGGTAAATCTTCCCCAGAAGTCATCATAACAGTTGCTCCACCCATAGAAATACCAAATAGAGCTATTTCAGCATTAGGATCTTTCTTTAAAATTTGTTGAATCCAAATCAGAACATCTTTACGATCATGCCACCCCATACCGATATAATCCCCTTCACTATTTCCATGCCCACGAAGATCTGGCGCTATGACGTTATAACCTTGTTCATGAAAATTCCGGATATATTTCGTCATTGCTGATGCCCTGCCATCATATCCATGAACTACAATTGCCCATTTATGGCTAGATTGCTCATTCATATATTCATAACCTGTTAAATTTAGCTTATCAAAAGAACGTATAGTTAATGTGTTAGGTTTATATTTTGATACAAAGTTTGCATTCTTTTCTTCATTCGTAGCCAATACATCTCCCGATGCATTCACTGTTTCCGTTAAGTGAGGATTATCCTCCAAAAATTCTTTTTCTTGTTTTGCATTCAATGCATAATTATAGAAATAATTCCCGACTAACATATACGCAATTGCTAGAAGGATTAAAACTACTATAGTAATTACACTTATCTTTTTCATATTATCTCCTTTTTCAAAATTAAATCTTCTTATATTAAAGTACTTCAAAAAAATAACTGTACTATTTTAACACACCAATGAATCGTATCTATAAGAAATAAAATAGAAAATCTTAAATTACATATCAAAAATCATGAGGGAAATTGAATAAAAAATTATATGGATATGTAATCACAAATCTTAAAAGAATGGGGAATACTTAAAATCTAAAGTGGTATTTGGGGTTAGTAAGAAGTTATTTCTAACGAAATATACACAAAAAAGACGAGTCATTCTG
>NZ_LDUK01000101.1:0-2613 GCF_001043575.1 Bacillus sp. LK2 | reverse complement strand
GTTGCGATAGGTAAGACTTTGAAGTTATCTCCATCTTTTCCCCCGCTTAACACTGTACGTGCGACTTTCATCGCATACAGCGTCCCATCTTATTCTTTTATACTAAAGTAACTAGATTACAAGCTTTACGGAGTTTGTTTATTTTCTTCAATTGTTTATCGTTCAATTGAAGTATTCTCATATACGTTCTAATCGTCTCTTCATTTGTAGCGTGAATCAGTCTGTGGACAAATTCATGTACAATAATTAGGTTATTGAACTCGTCAGTTCCTCCCATACCTTTCGGTACTTTGTGATGACAGTGCGCTTCATCAGCTAACAAAAAGATTCCTGTAACAGCACATTTTCCATTTTGCATAGAATATCTCGACATTCTGTTATCTGTATACTCCACGCTCTGCCCTTTAGTGGATGATAGCAACATCTTCTGCATTTCATTGGCAATGTTACCTTTTAGGCTTTTGATGAGTTTTTGTCTTCCTTTTATAGTGTAGTTACATATGTCTTGACTGAAACTTTGAGGGAATCGTGTTTGTATGTCCGCTAGTGGATATACATGATTACCTGCTATTTCAAAGGTTCTATAATTATTCCTGTGAGTTCTTTTGTATAATGCGTTTGCATTGGTAGGAATCTTATATTTCCCTATTGATTTTAGACGATTAAACAAGGTTTTCGAGAGACGAAAGGCTATTTCAGCAAAGTCTATAGATACATGTGTTGCAATTTTGTAATAGTTTTTTATGCCAAGCACGTAAGAGTTATAGTCCTGTACTGTTTTCCCTGATGGATTCTTTTGAATTGCTTTAATCCTTGTTTTTGCTTTTTCAAGGATATCCTTTTTCTTTTTCGCGCTTACATGTGTGTTTGCTACATATCTTTTGCGCTTTTTAACGAATTTAATAGAGAACCCCAGAAAATCCGAAGATTTTCTTTTTAGGTTAGTTATAGTTGATTTTTCATTAGATATGTTAAGGTTTAATTGATTCCCGAGATAACCTTCCACTGCATGGAATATTTTAGTTGCAGATTTGTGATTGTTTGTAAATATTTTAAAATCATCCGCATACCTAACTATATACATTCTCTTCAATTTTGTTTTTGATAGATGATAGTTTTTATTTGGTAGTGTATATGGTTTTCTTGTTTTGATATTATCCCACTGACTAGATATCCACCAATCTAAATCATTCAATACAACATTACTTAGTAATGGGCTTAGAATTCCTCCTTGCGGAGTTCCTTTTGTAGGAATGCCTTCTCCTTTGATTGGTGCTTTTAACATTTTCGAGATGATTGTCAGTACTCTTCTATCAGTTATACCTATGGTATATAGTTGTTTTAGTAATTTGGAGTGGTTTACGTTGTCAAAGAAACCTTGTATATCAATATCAACTACGTGACTATATCCCCCACGATTCATCAAGAATTGACACCTAGCCATCGCATGATGCGTTGACCTATTGGGTCTAAACCCATATGAATGCTTGTAGAATTTCGCTTCGCATATTGGCTCTAGAACTTGCTTGAGCATTTGTTGAATGAATCTAGCTCTCATTGTAGGTATTCCTAATGGGCGTTTCTTTCCATTTGGTTTAGGTATTTCTACCCTACGTACCGTGTTTGGCTTGTAGTCTACAAGAGCATTTCTTATGTTATCAACGAAAGAATCTACATCTTCCATTTTATAATGGTCGATTGTGATACCATCTGTTCCTTCAGTTTTAGAGCCAGTGTTAGCCTTTATGTTTCTATATGCCAGTAGAATATTTTCTTTTGATATGATGTGTTTATATAAATTTATACCTTTAGTAGCATTGTTTTTGCTACGTTGATATAAATCATCAAACAATTTTTGTATATCGTAATATTCTGCATGTCGTAATGTTGTACTCACCGATGTGTTAATTCCCCTTTCTTACGAAAAGTCCCATCATCTTACTCGATCCTGTGAGTTACATCTAGTAAGTTTAGTTTTCAAAGAACAAGACTAGGGACTATCCCTCCACATTTGTTACATGTTTCGTCGGTACTGTGTCCCCACCTTCACAAGAATGAAGCAATTTCGGTTCGTTAGAACCTTATATACATCTGTCCGCTAGTAGGCGTTGGTGACAGTTTCTTGCTTACCACGTTCCGATTGACCTAGCTATACATATATCCTTAGGTGCTTGCTGTAAGCCTGTTATCTTTACATCATCATCGTTAGATGTTCCGAATTTCATATCCTTTAATCTTACTTTTCGGTAGATAACATCGTCATTGACGACATACATATTTCTTATGTATTAATAATTTAGACCCGTATATTCGCAAGTTCGCCAGTCCGTTAATTTGGACATTCTCACCATAGATATTTTGTAGCATCCCGACCTATCCATTACCATATGATTTCTCACTTAGGTTTTGTTCAGCCGACTTCACCTAGCTTCATACAATTTGTGACTACTATCACGCCTTGCATGTAGGAGTATTAGATAAGTAGTTTCAGCTCAACCTGACGGCTTTCATTCCTACTTTCAGTCAGTCAGTTGTTGTTATCAAATTGATAACCCTCCTATTTCGTGTTTACACACTTATAAGGAAACGTGTCGCGCAAAGGATTATTTTGTT
>NZ_LDUK01000100.1:0-703 GCF_001043575.1 Bacillus sp. LK2 | reverse complement strand
GGAATGCCCTGTTGTACAGCCACTGAGATAATTTGACGTAATCCGCCTTGATATGACTCTACAATTTCTTTAAAGTATGGATCAAGTAAAAGGTTCGGTAGGTCAGTGTTTGTCTCATAAGCCTCTTTAATGTTCTGTAAAAAGGCTGCACGAATAATACATCCGCCTCTCCAAAGCATAGAAATGCTGCCAAAATCAAGGTTCCAATCATGTTCCTCAGAAGCTGCCTTCAATTGCGTGAATCCTTGTGCATAAGAACAAATTTTACTCATATATAAAGCTTGGCGCACTGCTTCAATTAATTCGGCTTTTTCAACTCCAATTGCCGCTTTATCTTTAGGTCCAGATAAAACTTTGCTTGCGTTCACACGCTCTTCTTTTAAAGCAGAAATGCAACGTGCAAATACAGATTCTGTGATAATAGGGAGAGATATACCTAAATCAAGTGCGCTTTGGCTTGTCCATTTCCCTGTACCCTTTTGTCCCGCAGTATCAAGAATAACATCCACTAATGGCTTACCAGTTTCTTCATCTTTCTTCGTGAAGATGTCTGCTGTAATCTCGATTAGATAGCTGTTCAGTTCTCCCTTATTCCATTCAGCAAATATTTCATGAAATTCTTCTGCAGTCAAATCAAGTGTTTGTTTCAAGAAGAAATATGCTTCACAAATTAATTGCATATCCCCATATTCAATACCGTTGT
>NZ_LDUK01000010.1:0-32625 GCF_001043575.1 Bacillus sp. LK2 | reverse complement strand
ATTATTATACTTAAGATTTCCTATGCCAGTATCAATGTTAATTGCTTTTTTTGTTGTATCAGCTGAATTACTTGTTTTTGTTTCAGCGAAGGAAATAGAAGAATAATTAAAAGTGCATAAGCCAATTGATAAACATGTTAGGAATGTTATTCCTTTAGTAATTTTCAAAAAATCAACCCCTTCTTTTTTTTCGTATTAAGGTATGATAATTATTTATAAATAATTGCTAAATAGTGAACTTACATAAATGCTTTTAAAAGTTCTTGAACCAATGGAAGTGCTCCACCTACAAATTTTAAAATTGTCATTGCGATTGTCATATTATTTCCTCCTCTTTTGTGGTCGCTAAGATGTGATTTATCTTTATGCTTTCATTATAGTAAGCGCTTACATTTTTATCAATACATTTTAATATGCAATATTGCATATAACGTAAGCTGGTATTATTGCTATAAGGGGTTCAGTCGAGATATACACGTATCTCGGTTGAATCCCTTATAGGAGAACATGCTGCATGATTTTACGGAGTAATGAAAGAATTTTTCTTATCTAAGCCCTGACCATGGAATCCGCATATTAAGCAAGAGGAATTATTCATATAAAAAAGCTCTTCATTTGTTATTTTTAGGTCATAGATGTTAAACTCAATAAAATCAAAGGAAGGAACATATTTGATATGTACAAAATGTTCCTTCCTTTTTATTATGTGGCGAGACTCCACATCCATCAACTTAAGAATTTTTTAACGCCCCTAAAACAAAAAAATGTACATTTTCACCAGGAGATGTCAATTTTCTCGTTTTAGGGTATTTGCTTTTCTTAACTTGATTGTGATGGAAATAAATTAGAGTTTATACTGGCTCTGGTGCAAAAACTATAATATACATGTAAGTAATCTCTAAAATAGAGAGGGGTATTAAGATGGTCGAAAACATCAAAACAGGTATTCAATCAGCAAAAGGTGAAGAACTAAAACTAGGTGATGTGTTAAGCGGTGATGGATTACTAGACACAGTAGTTGTAAAAGAAGAGGAAGGTCAATTACATGCACAAGTGGTAAGTGAACCGTTTATTGCATTTGATTTAGAGGATTTCTTACATCAAAACAAACATGTAGTCGTATCTGAACATACAAATGAACATAAACGTAGTAAAAAGAAAATATTTGAAGAATAGGGGTAGGGAAGATGGGAAAATTGGAGAATGACCAAAAAGTAGTTGCACTTACATTTGAAGGGTTAGCACCATGCACCATTGTAAGAGTTGGTTGGTTTACAATAATCGTAGAGGTAGTAGAAACAAAACACCTCTACTCGATAAGAAAAGGTAAGATAACTCCTTTAGAAGAAGACAAACATTATTTCTTACAAGAACGCATTGACGAAGATGGAAACTATGAAATGGGGAGGGTTTTCGGTGGGATTGAAGATGAAGACTTAGAGAGTGTGAAGGAAGAATTTGAGACAAACAAGGATTTAGAAAGATATGAAGACTTCCATAATCCATCAGAAGGAAAAGAGTATGACGGAGAATGGTATACAACAATTAAAACAGGTAGTGAGTTGTTAAAACAGGTAGTGAGTTGTTAAAACAATATTTTAATTAGGCAGTTACATAAAAGGAGAGGTGGGATCATTTTAAAAAGCTTTATCATCAACATAAAGATGATGGGTTCTGGTGCAAAAACTTCAAGGTAATTACAAGTAATCTCTAAAACTTGGACATACTGATACTATTATTCTAAAAAGGTCACCTCAAACAAATAAATGACTCTTGGAGAGTCGATGAAATATATATCAAAGTAAAAGGTCAATGGATATACCTGTATCGTGCTGTTGATTCGAGCGGAAACACAATCGATTTTTGCTTAAGCAAAACAAGAGATCATAAGGCTGCAAAGCGCTTTTTCAAGAAAACTTTGCGGTCTTTTCATGTTTCAAAGCCACGTGTGATAACAGTCGATAATAATCCAGCTTATCCTATAGCAATTGAAAAGCTAAAATAGAAAAAAGCATACCTAACGGTATGCAACTTAGACAACAAAAGTACTTGAATAACATAGTAGAACAAGATCATCGCTTTATAAAGAAGCGAATCCGTTCTATGCTAGGTCTTAAATCTTTTGACATAGCTACATCTATTCTTTCTGGAGTAGAAGCCATGCATATGATTAAAAAAGAACAGATTGCTTTACGGAATCAGTCTGTCCAAAATCAAAAAGAATTCATCCATCAATTGTTTGGACTTGCAACATAAGATACGATTCCGTTAAGAATATATATGCTTTATTCTCTTTTGTTTTATTTTTGCACCAGAACCCTAGCAGTTGTATCCGGTAGTACTTCATGAGTAGTAGAGAAAGATTGGCGACCTTGAGAAGAAAGGGAAGGCCCTAGGAGCGGTAGCCAAAAATACAGACTTCACAAAATATCCTACAGGTTTTGATGAGGTTACTAAATATGTAAAAGAACATAAAAAATTACCGGATAATTATATTACCAAAGAACAAGCTAAACTTTTGGGGTGGAAGCGTCGGGAAGGTAATTTACATGAAGTAGCTCCTAGGAAAAGTATGGGTGGCGATATTTTTTGAAATAAATACAAAGGAAGGCTACATGAACCGGCATTTTTTCTCACATATCTCAAAAATCAAGAATACTCTTTGTTTTGAGATATGAGGCATTTTTAGCTTAGAATTAAAACTTTCTACCTATTAATATATTAATTTAATAATGTAAATCTTAAATAACAGAAGTAAATTTTTTTAGTAAAAGATTCTGTGACCATCCTAGATCGATTTACTGCATTACGCTATCCATAACATAGACCGGAAAATGAGCAAATTCCCACTTTCCATCTCAATGAAACAAGATTACTATTCATTTTGAGATTAAGATTCGATGAAATCCTCAACTATCGATAATATATGTTATGTAAACTAGAAAATTATAAACTCATATAAAAAGCCCTTGAACTACTCCCCACTACAAACAGTCCATGAGGACATTAAGTGATGAGTAGTTCGAGTCTGTCTTCTAACTGAATCTAGATTATTTTATGTTTTCATTTTAGTCTTAAGAACAATTAGAATTAACTCCAGTAGGCCTTTTTAATTCCTTCTGGGAACGTGTTTTTAATTATTTCAGCACCATTATTTTTTTTTTGGTTTGCCATCCTTATATAATTTGATATTGGTCTGGAATAAAGTTTAACCAGAAATGTTTTACAAACCCTTATTTGATAAGAGACAAAAGGAATCCATTTTGAAAAAAGATTGATCAAAACAGAATTCTACTTTGCGAAGCATTATACAATTTTTGTGAAAAAATTTGATTGAAAATTATATAGACGTCTCATTTTTATATACATAAAATATTTTATACTTTACGCTCTTTAAAAAAGTTAGACGCAATAAAACAAGCTATTCCAGCAATAAGAACACTAAATGATAATACTTTATTTGTATTTTCAAACTGTATAATATCTGTAATCACATTAAGCATAATTAGTCCCCAAACAAATAAAATCGGTCCGAAAAAAAGTAATATTTTTCCTAACAATGAACGTTTTCTCATAATCTCCCACCTTTCCCATATATATAAATTCTATCATAATTTTAATTGTTAATTCATGGTTTTGGGGATAATTTTCCAGGTGATGATTAGATTATTTCAGTTCATCTTTTTTATAAGCGGTTAAACTTTCTTCAAAACGGTATGACTTTTTTATAAACAGTATAACTTTGTTTTAAATTGATACACATTCCCCCTCCTCTGGTATAGATAAGCTATCATACAAATCTAACCACAGTAGGAAGAATACGTCTCATATACCTATCACCTGCATATCCATATAAATCTTGTTTAAAACCATTTATACAAGAATCTTTAAACTTCTGTAATTAATATTTAAAGTTTCATTACTTTTACTTTTGAAAATATACTATACTTATACCTGTTCCAAATGATTTCGGATCAAACCAAGGATCTATTTTTCCCCACTCAAACGTAATATCATCACGTATCCCATCACTTTTTCCTAATTCCTCAATAAGCCTTTCTCTTTGTTCAGCTACATATCGCCAAAAATCATGCTCATTCATAATTAGTTCGTCTATCTCTGGATCATCTACAATTAACTCTATGCCCCATATATGTTCATTTTTAAAGGCTATGCTAATTCTAAAATTTTCACTTCCTAACTTAACTGATTGTGAAAACCTTAATGTTGCTCTCTCATTTGTTCGTCTTCTTACTTCAGCATTTGCTTTACCAAATGCATCTTCTATATCCTTCAATGTAGTATTTGGATTAATTTCTATGCCTCCTATTGTTAAAACACCATCTATTAAGTTACTCATTAGTTAATCCCGCCTCCTGTATTACTTATCTCCCTAATAGCGTCTTTTATATCATCAATTTCATCCATACTTAATTGATAATTATTGAGTTTAATTATGTTAGAATCATCTGTTAATACCTCTAAAGTATCACAAATACTCTTGTAAACATATTTTCCGTCTTTATCAACTTGTTGCAGTAATATAGGATCAGATTCTACGCCACTTTCTCTTAATCTATTCATCATTTGTTCATCCAATATCGGCTTTGCTTTTCCTTCTCTTACAAGTTGTTTAAAGTCTGGAGTAAATATTTGCTCAAATCCCCCTGCTCCTAATTGCGGATTTGCATGTGTCATTCCTCGAGCTGAAGGTAAATCATCAAGCATTTCAAAACCAATAATTGTATAGGTGTACTTTCTTAATCTAGATGAGTACTGTCTATGAACACATAAAAAAGGAAGAGAATTTTAAAAATTCTCTTCCTTTTTTATGTTCATTAGCCGTTTAGTATATCGAAAAATGCTGTAGAATTTACCTCTTCTATTATAACAGTATAAAACATGATTTTAAGATGTAATATTGCATATTAAAATGTATTGATGTAAATTAATACACTTAATATAATGAGAGTATAAGATTTACTACATCATAATATTAAAAAAGGAGGAAATGATTATGGAAATCGCAATGGCAGTTTTAAAATTCGTAGGTGGAGCAATTCCATTAGTTCAAGAACTTTTAAAAGCATTTATGTAAGTTTATTACGCCGCAATTATTTATATAAAATTATCAGACAAATGATCTGTATATCAAAAATAAATTGATATGCAGATCATTTGTCTGATAAAATTAAAAAAAGAAAGAGAATCTCAGAAATCATAAGGGATTCTTTTTCTTTATGTGTAATTATAGCTGGACCCCATGCCCATTAACTTAAGAAAACAAGTTACCCCAAAAAAGAGAAAAATAAACTTGGATGCTATAAAAACACAAAATTCCCATTAAGGGGATACTTTAAAATCTTAGCTTGATGGGTATGTGTTATAACCCCCTCTTTTATTTTATCGCTTTCAACTTTTTATCTACTTCAAGTAGTAATTTAGAAACTTTATCCATTGATTCCGAACCCTTTTGAACTAAAGTTTCGTCTTTTAGGTTTAATCCTTGACCTATTAAAATTGTACCAGTCTTCGCATTATACATAGCATCCTGTACAGTACTTTGTACGTCTTTATACTTCTCGCCAGGGTCTAATTCACTTAATTTATCTGCTGTTTCTTGCATAGGTTCAGACTTCTCTCTGTACGCATCTGCTTTTTCAATTATTGGTTTATCACTAGTCAAAATATCACTTAATTCTAATGCTTGCTTCGTTATATCCTCTAATAAAGAGTTTAATTTTGAATTGTACTCTTTCTCTGCTTTAGTCTCTGATACGTCTTTGTTACCTGATTTTTCTTTACCTTTTGATACTTCTTGACTATCTGCTTCTGCTACTTGCAGACTATCAGTCTTCTTATCTTCTGCAACGTCTTTATTTGAACATCCTACCCCTGCTACTAACATAATTGGTAACACTACTGCTAATAGTTTCCGTTTCATTGTTAAATACCCCTTTGTTTGTGATCCTTGTTTCTTTGCTTTCATTTTGAATACCCTTTAATATATTGTTTCTTGTATGTAAACAGGCTACCTTTTGACCAGTAACCTGTTACAACCTATTGTTTACATTACTTCGTTCTGTTCCAAGCACCTTTATAATGACTTATACTATATTATTTACGTTTTTGTACATCAATTCTGTTACCTTTTGCGTCTACCATATTTAAGTAATCAGCAAAGAAAATTTCTACTGTATAGCTTACTGATTCTTTCATTTGACTCACATCCACCTTTTGACCGTCTTTTACATACTCCCCAATTGTCATTGTGAATTGTTTTGAGTCTGGTTTGTAAGACCATTTACCTGTCATATGGTTGTCTTCGAATGAGGTTTTACCTTTATCATCGAATATTGTATATGTACCATCTTCCTTAAAGTCTAAAGCCTTAACAAAGTTAGAACCTTCCAAATGACCCCATTCTCCTACAAATGGTTTACCGTCTGTGGGGAATTCGGATGGTTTCTGATTCTTTTGCTGTTCTTCTAGTTTCTTCGCTGATGATTTTGTTAATGCATCAGACAGTTGGTCGTCATACCCCTCTTTGAAGTAATCATTTCCTTTTAGCATTAAGTCTTTCGACTTTTCAACCTTTTCTTTCGTAATAGAACCACTCTTAGCTGATTTAAATTGTGATTCAAATGCTTCGCTATAACAGTCTACTCCTTTTAGAATTGTTTTATGCTCTTTCTCAAACTCTTTAGGAGGTTCAATTTTACGGAAATTAGAAACTATTTTCTGTATCTCTTCTCCTTTTTCAAACATTTCTTTGTTTAACTCTTTGATGTCATTACTCTTATCTTTCGTTTTACCTGCTATTACTTTTAGGTCATCAATTGTAAGTTCTAACTCACTCTTTAACTTGTACATATGGTCAGGATACTTGTCTAACTCTATCTTTTCCTTTGTTACTGCTTTTTCTTCTACTTTATCCTTTGCTTTCGTCTCTGCTTTATCTGTAGCACAACCACCTAACAACATAATTGGTAATGCTAACGTTACTAGTTTCTTTGCTTTCATTTCCATCTTCCCCTTTACTATTTTATATTTATTTAGAAACAGGTTACCTTTTACAAGCAACCTGTCATACCCCTTACACTATTCTTATTTTCTTCTTTCTGCTTCTATCTTGTTTCCTTTATCGTCTACCATATGTAAAGAACCTGCTCTTAGGAACTCAACCTTATAGTCTACTGCTACTTTCATTTGTTTTGCATCTATTTTCTGACCATCTTTTACAAATTCTGTTGGCATGATTGTCACTTTCTGCGTTTCAGGATTATAATGCCATGCACCCTCCATATGGTTGTTTTCATAGTCTGTTTTACCAGAATCATCATAGAATGTGAATGTTTCATCTTCACGGAAGTCTATACCTTTGTGGAATTCAGAACCTCTGTAACTACCCCATTCACCCATTAACTCTTTGCCGTTTTGCGATATTTGAACATTACTATCTTCAGATGTAGAAGTTGAAGGGCTATCGAATTTTACCCCTGTTTTATCACTAAGAGAGTTTGCTTGTTTTACAGTAGCGTCTTCAATTGGCTTATACCCTGTTTTCCAATATCCGTTACCTTCTTTGATTAACTCCATAGACTCTTTTGCTTTGTCTTTATCCGTATCTTTGCTTTCATTATGCATACTCCTTCTTAACAGTGTTGTAATTGACTAACATATGGAACTGTAACATAAAATAAATAAACAAATATAAGCTCATTTTTTTGTCCTTAAAGGAAATTTTAGGAATTTTAATAATATGATAACATGTATTACGGTTGTAGAGAATCCCCCCTCTGCATGCTTTTCTTCCCAATTTACCCTTATTCGACCTCTAACGTTTAGCGATTGGAGGCTTTTTTATGCGGTTCTGGTGCAATGATTGCATCTATTCTTATGCAGCTATTCCGAATAGTTGATGAATAAACTTCATTACATTTTGGACACACTTGTCCCGTAAAATAAGTTGGCCTTTTTTAATGATATGCATCGCTTCTATTCCTGAAAGAATAGATTTAGCTGTATGAAAAGATTTCAATCCTAACATTGAACGAACTCTCTTTTTAATAAAACGATGATCTTGCTCTACAATGTTATTAAGGTATTTTATCTGCCTTATTTGGATGCCTACAGGCATCTTTTTCTCTTTCTTCAACTCTTCAATCGCTATAGGATAGGCCGGATTTTCGTTTACTGTAATCACACGGGGCTTTGAAACATGAAAAGGCTGCAAAGCTTTCTTGAAAAAACGCTTTGCAGCCCTGTAATCTCTTGTTTTGCTTAAATGAAAATCAATTGTATTTCCTTTTGAATCAACAGCACGATATAAGTACATCCATTGACCTTTGACTTTCACATACGTCTCATCGACTCGCCAAGAATCATTGGTTGATTTAAGATGACGTCGTACGCGCTTATCTAATTCGGGACCATATTGATGAACCCATCACATGATCGTTGTATGAGCAAGGGATAAGCCCACGTTCTTCCATCATTTCGACTAAATCACGAAAACTGAGGTTGTACCGTAGGTACCATCTCACGATTAATAAAATAATATCCGGTTGATAATGTTTCCACTTGAATAGATTTTGCTTTTCCATACCAATCACATCCTTTTTTAGAGTACTAGTATCAATTTCTAGTTAGTATTACTGATAGCAGTTAAACTAACTGGGAGATACTGTTAACTAAGTAAAAATATAACTTTAACAGAATTCATATAAAAAAGGTGTTTTCAGGCATGGAAAGCACCTTTTCAGTCTACAACTATTTTTTAATAGTCTAATACTTTTTTCTATAGTTTAAAACATTTTTTTAATGGAACAATATGAGTCGTATCGCCAACATTTTAACGAAAACATACGCTAAGCAAAAAATATAATAAGCTGCCCATATGGACAGCTTATTTACATAATTTTCGTTATTGGAAGTCAATTATTCACCGATATAAAACAGACTTTGTGCAATACTCGTAAAAAATTCTGGTTCTTGTATAGGAGAATCCTTTTCTATCTCTAAGTATGTTTTAAACCATTCTGATGTCTTCATTCTCCACCTTGCTACTTCTTTACCTTGATAATAAAATTTTGCCCAATCCATTGGTACTTTCTTTACTATGAGTTCACAAGACTCAGATTTAATAAGAAGCTCAGGGGATACAACTTGCCATGAAATATAACTTACTTCATACTCTTCACCTGTCAGATAGTTAATAACTTTATACGTAGGCTTTCCTAACCATTTGGTATTCTTTATGCACTGATAAACTATATCTCTATCATTGGAATAGACATCAATTTGAACGTTCCAATCAATATTCCATATATAGGTTGTCATTTTTGTTAATATATTTTTGTAATTCCTTTTAAATGTGAATGCTTTATTTCCAGCTTCATCTATAACATCGACTGATTTAGTAGAGTCTTTTACCTTAGGGGGTAAGTATGTATATTTCTTCATTCTAATACTTCTCCTTTATTTATTTCTAATGAAAACAATACGGTTTTAATTGTTCTTTTACTCGTTTTTGTAGTCGTAATTTATAAGAAAAGTTTTTTATTTTATTGTATCATTTAGAATAATTAATTTGTTGGAAAAAATGGATGTATACCATATACATACTCGGTTAACATAACGTCTCATTATTGGGATTCAATGTATTTAGAAGACTATTAAAAGTCCTCCAGCTTGTTTAACTGGAGGACTTTCGTGTTCACATAATTATCGTTAGCGGAAGTTATCCTGTCTTTTATTTAGAATGATTAACGAGTCCCATAACCAGAAAAATAATCCTGCAGAAACTATATAAATAATACCTATAGCGTTGATAAAAATTAAACCATCATAATGAAAATCACTTACACTTATGAGCTGAAAAATAATTAAAGCACCCACTATGTATATCAACAAACTAAATATAGAAAACCTTTTTAAGGGTTATTTTTTATATTTTCATAGTTGCCAAATTAGACAACTATGAAAACCGCCTTAAACCCTTGATATAATAGCTTTTTTTTGTGGTTTATGAGTCAATTTACTCTCACTCTTATATATAGGGCTAAAAGCAATGCAATGGTTCTCGGCTTGGATTTGTAAGTATACGAGCCGAACCGCTAGATCATACGTCCCAGATTGGCTGTTATCCGCCATAACGCTACGTTTTAAATCCGTGGGATCTCGCCCCTACACGACGAGCTAGCACTCCAAACAAAAAGCAACGGCAAAAGATCAAAACAAAGAAACAACTAGCTCCCCGTTTAGTGTTTCTTTAATTTCCTTGAATTTTTCTAAAATGCGGTCAATAGAATTATTCATTCTGCGCTCACACCCAAAAACAAGGCGAAAATCGTGCTAAAATACAAAAATAGACAAATTCCATCAAAGGATTTTAAATACACAATATGGAACTCGATTATAGCATTAAGCATAAATAGACAAACCTCAACAAATATTCCAATCCCACATGTCATTGATACGAATAAATAAATTATATTAGGAGGAGTAATTTTATGATTGATGGAACTAATGTAGAGGCTATACCTGTATTTTTTTGGAGAATATATTATAGTGTTTTATTTATCTTTTTAATCATTGGTATTTTAAATTGTTATCAATTTAAAAAAGATAAACTCAAAATGAAATTAAATATCTTGAATTTAATCTTTATTGTTTCAATTCCAGTTGTTTCTTTGCTTAATTCAATTAATCGAAAAGGTAACGAATATGATCATTTTATGTATTCTTTAAAACAATTTGATATATGGGCTATATATACAATGATAGGGTATTTGTATGTAATTATTCATTTCTTTTGCAGTTTTTATTTTCTGGTAACTCCAAAACTACAACCTAAAAACTAAATTTAAAATACACATGTATATTCTATACAAATTTACTTAACATAACGCATCATTATCGGAATTTGTTTGAAGAATATACACTCAACAATATGGTATAATGTGGATATTAAATTTTTTTGAAGGAGGGATCATAATGATAAAGAGAGGACTCATTTCAGGAATACTTCTATTACTTATCGTATCTGTAGAAGCTTATTTTAGTGGGGATTGGAGTCACATTTATTATATATGTGGAACTATGGGATTAGTTAGCATTGGGTTAGCTTTAGCTTACTTCATTGATAGCTTAATTTTAGGTAATAAAGGAAACTTTTCTTCAAAAAAGGAAACGCGTAAAATTGGCCGTATCGATCAATCAAAAGGTTTTTTAATAATGGCTATTCCAAATCTTATAGCAGCACTAGTTTACATTGTTATTTAATGTATATCGTATACATGTGAGGTTAATATAACGTAATATTATCGGTAGCAAAAAAGGGGATTCCTTATTCTCACAAGGAATCCCCTTTTTCTTTTTCTATAATCCTATCCATTTTTTATACATTCCTATTCTGGCATGGGTTTTAAGGTTCTCATTTGTTACTGAATTAGCCGAAAAACTGTATAAAATCTTGCATGCTCTTAGCGTGGCTTTTTTCCAAAATGCTGGCGATACCACATGCCCCTCAAGCTAAGATTTTCAGAACCCCCCATAACAAAAATTTTACCTTTTCACAGTTATTCATAAGAGTTCGGCTCATTTTTTTTTGGGGGGCTTTTTATTTTTCTTAAGTTGATGGGTATGTATGGTGACCCCTAATATGGAAATATGGCATACATAGAATAAAGGAATGCAGTACACATCAGCATACAAGCATTCCCTTGTTATTTTTATGTTATTGTTTTACATCTTATGTCCCCACTGGTCAAAGTGATAATCTTTACCGTCGATTTTAAACCAACCGTCTGAATAAAGTGAACCATCTTCTCTAGCACAATACCAAAGGTATCCGTATGCAAGAGGCCAAGGTCTATATCCACCACCAACTTGGAACCATCCTGTTTTAGCTGCCCCATTCTCATCGAAGTAATAATACTTACCATCGATAGTTTGCCAGCCCGTTTGTGCTACGCCGTTATTGTCAAAATGGTATAACTTACCATCGATTTTTTCAAACCCTGCTCGGTTAACTGATCCGTCTTCATGGAAATAATATCTTTTTCCGTCAATGTTTTCATGAGCGTTGAACGTAGAATTGCGACCATTTGTGAAGTAGTATCTTTTACCGTCTATCATTTTCCAACCGGTATAGAAAGGTCCATCTTCTAAACTATAATATTCCACTATTTTCTCTCTTTTGTTGATACCTGTTTTAAAAATTGAACCGTCGTTATTAAATGTTAATGTTTTATTGTCAAACGGAACGTTAACAACGCTGTTTATAACTTCTCCCTTTAGATTAGAAACTCTCTCAAGCACACCTTTATCGGAAACGTGAAGGATGACATCTCGATCTTCTATACGTATTTCCTTTTTATTTATATTGTAATTTTGGAAATAATAAATTTTACCATCTATATCTTTCAAGCCTTCTTTAACGAATGCTCCAGAAGCATCGGAATAGTTCTCTCCTCTCCAGATTGATCGTTGTAAAACACCGTCATCATTAAAGTGGTAGTACTTATCCTCAATCTGTGAATCACTTCCACCTCCAGTAACCATGTAGCCATAAGGCGATGAGAAATAATAAGTTTTCCCCTTAATTTCTTGCCAACCTATCATGAGAACTCCATCAGCATCTGCAAAGGAATAACCAGTACCTCGATTTATCCAACTGTTCTTTATCACGTTTCCAGAGGAATCTTTTGCACTATATTTAGTAGAGTCCTTTTCATTAGGTATAATCTCTATTTTGTCATACTTCTGTCTCTCATTTTCTTTACCCGGATACCACTCTATTAACCAATTGTTAATTTCATTGTTGCTTTTATCAGAGAAACGAATTTCAGATTTGAAACTCCAATCAGTACCAAATTGAGAAATATATTGATTACCAGCCAAACTTACCCCATTTTTGTTATTCAAACGGAACTGAAATTTACCATCGTTAGAATTTCCTATCTGAACAAGTTCAAACACTTCATCATCGCCAAGCGAATCGGAATATTGAAGTCCGTTTCCTTCTTTTCCTGAAAGATATTTTGAACCTGTTTTTACGATTACTTTATTCGTTCCTTTTTTATAAGGGATAATTTGATAAGGTTTACCGTCATTTAGTGTAATGAATGGCAGTGCCATAGATGTCTCTAGGACGTTAGTACGCTCCGCCAATACATCAGATAATCGATCATAAAAATCTGCACGAGCTTTAGGATCATTATTAACATAGTTGTCAAGGACATCTTTAGATACTGGCTTTGAAGTCAATGTTATCAATCGTTTTTGCTCATCTGATAATTTATTTGCTATCTGATCAAATAGGTAATCTGAATTTCTAGCAATCACCGTCCAATCGCCAAAGGAGTCGCCGGAATATTTTTTGTAAAGTGGACCAAGAAATCTTGGGTTTTTACCAGATGCTTTTTCTACAAATGCATGTTGGCCTTGATTTATCACAACTCCGGTCTTTCCTTCGTCTAATTGTGCTTGTGTAATGTAAAGAAGATCGTGTTCTGAGACATTTGCTGCATTAGGGTTTAAATCTATAATTGCACCTGCTTCAGTAATTTTAAGCTGCTGCCCAGATCTTAGTTGATGAGTTTCAATTCTTCCATTTGGATAGCGTACTTTAACTGGTTTAAGAAAATTCGAATCACCGTATGTATGATACATGGAAATATTAAATTCCCCAGATGTAAAACTAGGAGCCTGGTAAGTTTCGTTTTCTGCATATACATCAATGTGAGTGCCTGGGTCTGGATTCTCTGGGGTTATTCCAAGTGCTCCATAAGTGTTTGCTACAGCACCTAATACAGTAATAGTTATATCTACTACCGCACCTATTCCTGCACTAGCCTTATTTTCTCCAACAGGAGCCATAGAAAAAAGAATGCCTAATGCTGCTGTTACAGGGATTACCTTCTTTCCAATTCCAGTTATTTTATACTTCTTTGTCATTTTGTTCTCCTCTCTTTGTGAAAATATTCACTTTTGAATCATCTAAAATTAATGTTCGGAAGTTCAGTTTAATTTAAATACCTTTCAAATTCCTTTCGTAAATATTACAAAAGTCTTTCATTGATTTTAAACTGTAACAGCTGAAGTTATTAAACATCAATAAAGTTTATCTGTAGCTTTACGTGAAATAAGAAGGATCGAAAGAACTTTATATGCTTTAGAGGGTTACAGAGTTCTGAACTTAGAAGACGGGTACATGGTAGCTAAATAACTGGAAAACAAAAAATAATCTTAATCTAGCTGTATTTTTTATTAATTAATACAGTACGTGAAATTTTATCATTTCCTTATTAAAAAAGCCCCCATAGATATTACACCTATGAGAGCTGCCTAAGGGTATTCCAATTCGACTACTTTCTATTGTAACAGGCTTTCGCCATACATAAGAAACATAATGAACCAAAAACCGACGATCATAATAAGAACTTCTTTAAACCTTTGCTGAAAGGAAATACGACCTTCCCTCATTCTACATGCCCCTTTTCTCTACAACTTTTAATATGTTAAAATATAGAGGAAAGAAATCTGCCAATTTCTTTCCTAGACGGTCACTCATGACTTTGCTCTTTGTTTGCTTTTGCAAATGAAGAGCTTTTATTTTGCATACTTATACTTGCTTTCCAGCATCGCATAACGTAATAACTTTAACTTTGTTTCTTTTTTCAATGCTTTCCATTCCGATACAGCTATCTTCATTCCTCCATTAATTAAACTTGTTATTTATATAGACTTATAAGTTCCAGTTATTAATTTTTCTAATTTGCTTATCCCTAAATCCTTTATGAATAGCGAAGATTTCTGGAAAATCAGAGATACACAAATCAATAATTGTATTGTCGGTTGTTCTTATATAGTAATATTGAACAGCTCCCTCATAATCCGAATATAAATAGTACTTATGAATCTTATAATCTAATCCATTTTTCTCTAATACCTCATAAAGCTTATTTTTAGTTTCATCCATTACGTCAAAAATGGTTAACTGCTCCATTATTAACAGCTCCTCATTACGTAAATTTACTAAACTAACTCTAAGAACAAGGTTGTTTCATGATGTTCATTAGTACGCACATTAAACTTTTTCCCAGTAGCTTCTAATGCACTAAAAAGCATTCTTTTATAGCCTAAATCCATAAAATCTACACTGATTTGACCATGATTCATAATAAATTGAAGATTAGCCATTATCTTTTTAACTTTCCGTTCCATGTAATAACCTCCCTAATATAGTTATATAACTTATAATACTTTTTATAGAGGAGGTTGTAATATGGCTGTTAATAAAGACAAGTACACTCAAATTTTAGTTACTTTTACAAAAGAACAAGTTAAGCAAATAGAGGATTTTTGGCACGATAACAAGATTAGTAACCGAAATAAAGCAATTCGTCAGATCGTAGACAAAGGGTTAAGTCGTAAATAATGACTACCCTTTTTATTTTTCCTAAAAACATAAAAACGCATGTAAAGTCCGTTTCTCTCTTAACATGCGTTTTTATAACAAATATGACTTATTGTATTGATAAGCCCATTAAAATCTCATACAACCAAATCTGAGGAGCCATTTTTAGTTAAACTGATTTTTTTCATGTAGAGGCGTACCACCCACATTTTAACGAAAATATACGCTAAGCAATAAATACAATAAGCTGCCCATATGGACAGCTCATTTACATAATTATCGATGTAGGAAGTCAATTATTCTAGTTCTTTTGTAAAAATAGATGGTGCTCCAATAAATACATCATCTTCATATACAAATTCCAAAAGAGATACCTTTTTAATTTTGGCTTTTAATTTATCAATTTTTTGGGAGCAATATGTAAAAGCTTCTGTTAACTTATCTGGACTTAGCCTATTGGCGATTGTGCAATGAGGAATCCAATTCCCAGAAATATACAAAGAGTTCGGATCATTGTTATATGTATTAAAGTGTTCATGATGATTATTATGAAAGTCCAGTAATGCTTTTGAAGAAGTCGGCGAGATGAATAGTGTTCCTGTATTTAAAAATACCCCTAATACACTAAATACAATATCAACTCTAGATTTTGAATCATAAAATATATCCATATCTTTCATAAAGCTTTCTTTATCAAGACAATCATAATTTGCAAGGGTAATATGTGGTCTCTTGTCCTTAGTTTCTATTGAGTAATTTGAAATGGATTGCTCGCGTAGTTCTCTCCATATCTCCTCTAAGTATTGTTCCGTTGAATCATCAAAAAAAGCTACAACAGCATACATGATTTACCCTCCCATTACATTAATTAACCATATTTTCTAAATTATATCATACTGGATAAAAACTAAAATTCAGAAGGTCCTTATGTATGCCCTATACACGTTCAGTTAACATAACGTCTCATTATCCGTAGTTTAATTTATGTTGTTTACCTGTTTTTTGATTTCATTTTTACCAATTTGATAACCTGAAATTGCCCCTAGTATCAATAAGAAAAAAACATTCCATTCAAATTTACCTGTAACAAAATTAAATACTAAACTACATACAAATGCCCCAATAATAAATAAAAATAATTGATTAAATTTCATCATTAACGCTCCCTTTTAGTTAACAAATCAAGAACATAAGTATATTCTCGATAAAAGTAAGGAAACCCTTTTATATAACGTGTTTTTACCAAGCTAACATAAAAGCACCTGTCAGTAGTCACTTTGTCTAGAAAAAACCCCTTCAATTTATTTGCTGAAGGGGTTTCATATTTACATAATTTTCGAAAATGGAAGTAATTCTGCTTGTATTTCTTGAAAGGACTTGTGTTGTGGTTTGTTATATATTATTCTTCCCACCACTCATTTTCAATTGCATTTTCAATTTTCTCTAATAAGTGTTTGTAAAAGTTGTCCGCTTCTGGATAGATACCTTTTTCATGGGCACTCCAGTTTACAACAGGACATTCATTGTTCATCATTTTTTCCGTATCTAAACAATAGGAATACTCATCGCAATGCTCAATAATAATATATCCTTTCGGAATGTTGAAGGACTTAAATCTGTCATGGTAATGCAAAATATCGTTGCAGTCGTTCACATATAGACCATTACCCCCGCCTCCATATTCCTTTAGAAACCATCGGTAACTGTCTGGAAGCTTTACGTTAAGTCTCTCTTCAACTTCTTGAATGGCTTCTTCTTTCTCTTTATAGAAATACTCCCTTTGATTATTGAATTCAAGCAATTCTCTAATTTTACTGCGATACAACTCCATTTATGTTCCCTTCCTTTTCTTCATCTCAACTACAACTCCCTCTGTTTGGAGGGTCAATCTTGGTTTTGTTTTTCTAACAGTTGAATAACCCTATCTAACTTTTGCTCAACTGGATCTTGCTTTTTGTGATTGCTGGTATGCCTAATTATACGTATAATCCCGCCAAATAGTGCACCGATGATTACTAAAATAATAGCAGCTCCTATGTAATAAATAGAGTTTTCTAAAGGCATTATTTAGAACCTCCTTTTTCCCTATTTTACCATTTAAAAGAAGTGATATGTTGTTTGATTTTGGTTGTATATTCTATACATATCAGGTTAACATAACGTCTCATTATCGGTAGCAAGAAAAGGGGATCCCTTATTCTCACAAGGAATCCCCTTTTTCTTTTTCTATAACCCTATCCATTTTTTACACATTCCTATTCTGGCATGGGTTTTAAGGTTCTCATTTTTTACTGGATTAGACGAAAAACTGTATAAAATCTTGCATGCTCTTAGCGTGGGGTTTTTCCAAAAAGCTGGCGTTACTGTGAAATGAAAATAAAGTTATTTAATTTTAAAAGCTCAAACAAGCATACCCCGTTCTAATTTAGGACGGGATTAAAAATAAAGTTGTTTAATTTTTAATTTAAGATACTTCACTATCCTAAAAAATATAACAATAAAGTCGTTTGAAAATCTAAATTTTATTGAACAATCGCTCCCTATACTTAAGTAAGGATTGTACTTTTATAGCAACTTCTTTTGGTTTAAGTTATTTTCATAAAAATGTTAATATTAGTGAAAATAACTTATTAATAAGGGGACTACTAAATGACGAAAATTGAATTTGGGATTCTAAGTAGCGAAAAAGATGAAAAAGCAATTGTTAAAAATATCAATGACTATTTAGCGTCTCTAAATAGAACATTATCCAAACAAAAAAACAAGAGTATGCTTGATGCTCGGCTTCCTTATATTTACAAACATTTTTATTGGAACCTAAATAAGGCTGAGAGAGTTTATTTCGAACTTTACCCTAACAAAGATATAGAAGGAAAATACAGATTCGAAACAAAGAAGAATTTAAACTGGATAATCTTTTTTAATAAACTAGATCTAGTAACGGGAGTTGAAAATCAGGAAAAATATATTAAAGATATATTAGAAGCTACCAAGTTTGAATTTCAATTCCTTAAAGAATCTCTTGAGAGCGTAGAATGACACTATTGAGGTTCAAGTTTCTTTAAAGGAGTTCCTCCATTAAATGGCTCGTTTGATGAATAGTATGACTAACATTTTTAAATGCCTTTATTATTTTTCAAATGACTTTATTAAAAATTAAACAACTTTATTATCTGTATACACTTAAATTAAAATATTTGCTCATAGCATCCTTCATTACCAAAATAATCACCCTTACCTTCCTACAAATTTTTCTAATAATTCGGCATATTTTTGATCATTTCCCCAAGCTCCTGCATTTTTCTCAGCGTTTGGTAGTTTCTATCTTATTATCCTTTTTCGGAGGATGGGCAAAAACACCCATCATCAAGAAACTATCGCGGCATAATTGCTCTGTTTCTCTAGACAAAAAGCCAGTATCTAAACTGACTTTTTTCTTTTAAAGATTTTCATTCATTATTTCTAATAATTGATTACATAAATTTTCATGTATATGTTGTTTTTTTAAATGTCTAATAAAGTATTCACACCTACATTATTTACTAATAATTCGGTTAGCGATGGTGCAATTTTCACTGCTTCCTCAATATCCAAATCTGCAAACCTGTTATAATATATCCCAAAACCATCTTTACCCTGTAAATAGATTAATGCACCACCTCCTTCATCATCACCAATTGCGAGTGAATTAGGGAGATATTTCTGCACTTCATAAGTTTCATTCATTTCAATGCACCCCAAAGCACCCCAAATTCGAATATAAATTTGGTCGTTAACATTAATTTCAACATCTGAAGCTAGCTGAATTATTTCTATATATTCTGTAGGTACATCTATTGTTGAAAAATCCTGAAGCGCATTAATTTCTTCTTCTTTCGAAGGAGATTTTTTAGCATCAATTTTATACACACTACTGATATTATCTAATCTATTCATTAATAATCAATCCTTTTGTAAGGTGATAATAAAGTTATTTAATTTCGATATAAATATATAAGAGCCTTGCTACATTTTTTTGTAGTAAGGCTCTTTAAAGCTGTTTAATTTCTATCCATATAAATGTATTGGTACTCAAAAAATCAATAATAAAGTTGTTTAATTCTTATTGAATTAATGTTACTTTGTAACAAAGTAACATTAAAAGGTGGCTGAAAACATTGATTTTATGGCTTAAGAAACCAACGTATTTTGAAAATTGGGTTTTTAACCCATGCCTCTGGACTTTGTCTTAATTGAGTCTATTTTAACTTCAAAATCTTTTGAACCAAAAAGCTAATTTTATTCTTCGATTTTCCAGGCTCGAATCACTTTTTCATTCCCTGTTACATACATCATGTTTTGATTAAAACATATATGACTTATGCTGCCTTTGAGCGCCTTGAAATATCGTGCTTCGCCGTCTAGGCTAAGTTCTATAAGAGTTCCGTTTGCTAATCCTAATACTAGCCATTGACTGTCTGGGTGCCATGTAATCGAATGAATCGCACTATGAAATGTTTTATAAACTGGGAGTCTGAAAATGAACTTTCCAGTATGGGCATGTATTAAAGAAAATGAACTTGGAGAATACCGATCATCAGCTATACCGCCAATCGCAATATAGTTACCACAAGGGCTTACACTTAAACAATAAGCCTTTAAATCCCCACCAAGTTCTGTAATCCATTGGAAGCTTTGGTTAGTTAATTCAATACATCCAATTCTTGACCCATTTCTTGACCCATCCATGATGTAAATGCAATTTTCTTGTTGAGAATATACCATAAATTTGATATAAACACCTTCGGAAAAGTGTATATTCTTTAAAAAGTCCTTTTGGGTTAATACAGGTTTCCACTTACGTAAATCTAGATCAACCTCTATGAGATGATACTTCTCGGGATTCAGGGCATCATTTAACCACGGATGTGATTGTACGGCTTCTTCTGAGATTCTTAATTTCGTTCCTTTTACAGTTGCTGGTTTGATATCAAAGTGAGTTTTCTCATGTAAATCTTTCCGAGGAACTAGCGCAATAAATTTATTTTCATTTTCCGATATCCATGTAAATGGCGGAGATAGCGGAAGAATATCAATCAAATTTAATGGATATAGATTGCAAATAGCTACATGTGCCCGATATCCTTCTACTAAAGGTCCATCAGCTAAAAGTACGGAGTCATCATCTCTTTTAATCATTTCACGTCCAATATCAATAATTTCATCAATACAATGAAGAGAACTTCCCTCGCGGATTTGTATTCCGGGTATATCCGAAACATACATTCCACCATTGTATGTATGTATAAATTTATCTTCGAAAAGGTGAACTAGATTGGAGTATCCTTTTCTCGCATTATCTTTCGCACAAAGCATACCTTTTTGCCGGTATAATACAGTGGGTTCAGCTACTTTATATGATAATAAAAAAACAGGTACAGATTGCTTCTTTTCTTCTGACGATAATTTATATAGTGGTTTAAGATCATGTGTATGGATCGGTGCATAAATGTTATCGCTTTGTATATCAAACATATCCCAGTTAAAAGCTCTTGCAATATCAAGACGAAGCTGCGTATAAAACCACAATGATTTGTCGTTGTTCAAATATTTCCAAGGTATAGATGTTTCTATACAGTTACATAAATCTGAATCGATGCTATCCCCATTTCCATCAACAAAGGATAAATAAATCTCCATATAATAGTTCCCTTTTTCAAATAACCATTGAAAAGCAGATATTTGTTTGATTTCTAAAATGGAACTCAGGAGCTCGTTGCACTCTTTTAAAGTTTTCGTTTGCTTATAACTTGGAAGGTTGGCAATTCTAACATTTTGACTCACGTATATTTCCTCCTTCTACTAATTGATGTATTTCGCAAGTTAAAATAGAGTCACTTGTTAATTAAAATAGAGCCGGTTAGTATTAACTGCTTTCAAACGATTCTTTTGTTTCTAGCATTCTATAAGTACCAAAGATCATATTAATCACATGTGCACGATTGTCATCCAATCTGTTAATACAGCGGCTAATACTGGATTATGAAATACTTCTTCCCAACGTTCGAATGACTTGTGTTGATTTAGAATAATGTTTGATTAAAAAGTAGCTGAAAATATTTATTTTACCACAAAAAAATCCCAAAAAAGAGCCGAAGTAAAAGAAGAAAGAAAAATTAAAACGCTACAGGAAGTAGTTCCTGAATTGTCTAAGCAATGGCACCCTACTAAGAATGAAGGTATTAATCCAGATTGAAAAGCGATAATAATGTTATTTAATTTAGATATAAAAAATACAAGAGCCTTGCTACATTGTATTGTAGTAAAGCTCTTTAAGGTTGTTTAATTTCTATCCATTTAAAGGTGCTTGCACTCAAAAATCAATAATAAAGTTGTTTAAATCTTGTTCAACTAAAGCACCCGTTAGTTCAATAAGAAAAAATTATCTATGATTATTAAAGTGGCCCACCTTCAAAACCAATAGGCCATCCATCGTCTTTAAATTTTACTTTATACTGAAACTCAAAGTGACCATCATAAATAAAAGCTAAACTAAACCCTGAAAATATATAATCGTCAAAATTAACCATCTTTCCAAAACATATTGTGGATAGATAGTAGTTCTTCATTTCTTGATTAGGGAAGAATTTATGTAAATATTTTAATGCACAGCTTATATGTAGATGGAGTTCATCGAATATTTTTTCTGCCATTTCGATAATCTCCACATCGGGATTTTCATTATTCCCTTGAATAAAAATCTCCACATCTTCCCATTCTCCGATATTAATACTATAAAACCACCGTTCTTGAATGAGATACTTCTCATTTTCGTATACAGTGGGATTAACTAGGTTTAATTTTTTTACCTCATCTTTAGTTAACGGTTTATCAAGAATAAGCTTTTTATGCAAAATGTCTTTGATATTAGAGACAATATATTTAGATTTATTTAATTCTAAAGAGTCCATTCTCCACCTCATAAATTATAAAATAAAGTAAATTCCCCCTTAATTATATCATCATCCTTATTCAACTATCCTGCACCGTTATTTCAATAAGAATTAAACAACTTTATTATTTTTCAAAGGACTTTATTGTAAATTAAACAACTTTATTATCTCTTAACATCTCTTTTTGGCAATCGCCACGTAGTTCAACATTTAGATACCCAATTATGAATTTCATTTGCTACTTTTTTGGGGTTATCCCAATGAACCATATGGTCAGTTTCCTCCATAGAAACAATGGTGACATTTTCTATATGTTGTTTTAATTTGTTGATTCCAGTTCTTCTAGCGTTAATTAAATCTTCTGGAAGAGTTGCGTGGATCAGAATCAATGGTGATTTTATGTAAGGATAAGTTGTTGTAAAACTTTCTTTAAAAAATGCTTTAATAATAGATAATACAGTAAACTTTGAACTAATAAGTTCATATTTTTCTTTTTTATTAAAAAGTGTTTGAACCATTTGTTCAATTTTTTCATTCCATCGTTCTGTACATTGTTTGTACTCCCCGATTACATCAGTCCAAGTGTCGAAAACAGAGGAATTTTCCATATAATCATTCCATCCATCATATACTTTAGAAAAGGTCATATCTTCCTGAAAATCTGGAAAAGTATAACCGCCATCTAGTAAGATAACCCCTTTAATTTTTTCAGGATACATTTTAGCATAGTGTAATGCAATATCAGCTCCCCAAGAATGGCCTAAAATATAAAAAGGATCTTTTAAGACTTGTTGGAATACATTGTTATACCATTTTGCAATGTTTGAAAATAGATAGCCATCTTCAATTATAAAAGGAGCTGTCCCTCCGTGGCCTGGATTATCAAATGATAATATATGAAAATTATCTTCTAGATATTCAGCTAACTCAGAAAAGACTGCCCCACTATTTCCAAGTCCGTGTAAACAGACTATCGGTGGTTTGGTATTATTCCCTAATTCGTAATAATGAACATCAAGCCCTTCGATAGTTAGATTAATATCCTTCATGATACTCTCCCCCTATTTAAAATTAATTATATTTGTTTATTTCTATAGATTATTATAGTATTCCTCCTTCCCCTAAACTGCCCCTTTAGTCGGATAAGGATTTTTAAACACCTTTATTATTTTTAAATGATTTTATTGTAAATTAAACAACTTTATTATCTCTTTACATATTCGGAGTACCGCCAGCATTTCGGAAAAAAACTACGCTAAGCAAAAAATACAATTAGCTGCCCATATGGACAGCTTATTTACATAATTATCGTTATTGGAAGTTGATTAATATCAGTTCATTTGTTTTATAAGTTAAATCGGAGACAACTAAATTTCTAAATATCTCAATTTTCTTTTGTATGTTATTCAAAGAAACTTTCTTCGTTTTTCGAAAGGAGTTATTTTGTTCGTTCAAAGATAATATCAAAGTAATTCGCGTACCCCATAGTTGGTGGCGCAAATATTTGAACAAGTTTCCAACCGTCTTCAGCATGTTCAGTAATAATACGTTTATAATCTTCTTTAGGTTCCCCGTTCCATTTATTAACTTCGATTTTTACGAATTTGTAATCGTGCATATCATTTCCCCCTTTTCTTAATTGTACCATTTAGAAGAATCTTATGAGAATTCAACTCATTTTTTTCATTTTGGAGAGCAACCAAAATCTTAAGTTGATGGTGAAGTGGTGTTACTTTCTTTATATATTTGCAAGACATTTGAAAGATATATAAACTATGATAATTTTAACAACATGGACTATAAGAAATATAAAATGAGCCAACTATTTTCATCCGTCACATTACGGATAAGCGCCATTTTATTGATTTCATTTATATAACTATCAATCTTCCCATACCACATTGTCTCATTTATCTCTTTACCTGAGAGGCGCCAATCAATCTCTATATCGGCATCAACAGCTTGCATTACAGCGTATACAGCGCCTCCTTTCTTACGGTCATTTTCATATGTAGAAAGGTTATTATTATACTGTTTTAAATTTTTTGCTGCATACTGTACTGTTTCAACGTCACTAGAAGCATTTCTCATCAAATCCCCGTAAGCAGTTACAACTAAATCTTGCTCAGCTGTACCGAGTTTGAAGTTTGGATTCTTTGCAATTGCTTTTAATGCCGGTAAACACTTATCTTTGAAGCTTCTCTCTTTTAAATAACTTAATCTCTCATCTTTATTATTCGCTCCGACATAAAAAGCAGAACGGAGCACTTCAGTAAATGTATCAATTCCTTTTGTATCATCTTTTGTAAACGTACTTCCTTGTTTCTCCAATCCATTCATAATTACTTGCATACGCTCTTTATTTCCATAGAAAGCTTTTGTTTCTTCGTTATACTGGAATAAACCTGTAATTTGTCCGGATTGAATATTTGCTAGTGTATCAATTAACTTCTCATCGCTCATTTTATTCAGCTCATCCAAAGTATAGCTTTCCTGCGACTGCTTCGCTTTCACACTTTTATTAGCGGGGGCTGGCTTCTGTGAAAAATCTCCTACTTTTAAACGTTCTTCAAACGATAATATTTCATCAGCTTTTGAGGAATGAGCAACTGCATCTTTTGGCTTTTCTATCCCTGCTGGTTTCATTTGCAGTACATTGTAAGGTACCTTTTCTTCCGCCGATACTTCAGCTTGCAACGCACCTAATGACAATGCCATTGTACTAATTCCAAGCATAATTTGATTTATTTTCTTTTTCTTTTTCATAAATTCCCTCCAGAACGATATATAACTAAAACAAAATAATATATTTTTTAAATGATTCGAATTAAATATGCAAAATTGCATACTATTGTTGGGGTACGACAACGATTCTTTCTTTTTGGAGCCACTCACAAAACAAAAACAAGAGGAAAAGCGATATTTACTATTTAACCTTCTTGTTTTTTTATTAATTTATCAATCTACCTGAAGTAGATATTTTTAAGGTCTCTTCACCATTTTCTGTGGTTTACATATAATCCTGGGTGTGTTTAACGTTAAGTCAATCCTTTGAATCGTCTATAAAAGTATACTTTTATAGACATAACAAACGTTCTTCACTTCTTTGAATACGTAGTGATAGAAACTAAACCACAAGGTGTACCTTTTGAAGTGATGAGATGTATTTTAGGGGTATTAAAGTTTCTTAAGTTGATTGCATGTATAAGTGCTCTCTTTTTTTAAAAATATATATTAATAAAATCAGGTAATACTTTAGAAATTCTTTAAATTTATTTAACTTTACTTATCCTTATATATTATTTAATATATTTAAAGTAAAAGTATTGGATTTAATATTATTAAAGCGGAGGTTTACATGAGCAAAGGAAAGCCTAATAAAACAAAGAAAGATAAAGTTACTTTTAGATTAAACGCACTGTGTTTTTGTGTGTTTTTACTATTTTCAACTATTATTCTTCAGTTAGGAAAAGTACAAATCGTTGATGGAGAATCTTATAAAAATATAGTTGAAAAACAAGAAAACGAAACCATTAGTGTCCCCGTTCCACGTGGACAGATTTTTGATCGAGAAGGTGAAAAGGTTGTTAACAATAACGCTATTCGTGTCATAACGTACACAAGAATGAAAGGTATACAATCCGATGATATTCTGAAAGTAGCTAAAGACCTTTCAAATATAATTGAAATATCCGAAGAAGATATAAATAAATTAACTGAAACAGATAGAAAAGATTTTTGGATGCAAATGAATAAAGAACAGGCCCAAAAAAAAATAACGAAACAAGACGAGGAAAAACTTAGAGCAAAAAATATTGAGGGAAAAGGGTTTGATAATAAAATAGAAAAATTGAGACGAGAACGTGTCACTGATGAAGAACTAAGTAAATTAACGCCAGAAGACCTAAAAGTATTAGCTATTAAAAGTAAAATGAGTTCAGGATATCAAATGACACCTCAAGTTATAAAAAAGAACGCAACCGAGAAAGAATACGCAATAATAAGTGAGAATTTAGAAAGATTCCCAGGGGTAGATGCAACAACAGACTGGGATCGTAATTATGTAAATGGGGATTTATTCCGTTCGGTATTAGGAAATATTACAAGTGCTGAAGAAGGGCTTCCAAAAGAAAATTTAGACTCTTATTTAGTGCGTGGTTACAATCGTAATGATCGCATTGGAAAAAGTTATATTGAACAACGATATGAAGACGTATTACATGGAGAAAAAGCTGAAGTTCGAAATATTACTGACAAAGAAAAAAATATTACTCAAACAGAAATGATTTCCAACGGGAAGAACGGAAAAAATTTAACATTAACAATCAATATGAAATTACAGAAGCAGGTTGAAGAGATTATTGAAAAGCGTTTAAAAGAGTTTAAAGGTTCAGAACCACTATTAGACCGAGCGTTTGTTGTAATGATGGAGCCAAAAACAGGTCAACTTTTATCCATGGCTGGAAAAAAATTAGTGAAAAAAGATGGGAATATAAAAGTAGAAGATTATGCTTTAGGTACATTGACTAGCTCTTATGAGCTTGGATCTACCGTAAAAGGAGCTACACTTTTAACAGGATTTGAGACAGGTTCCATAACGCCAGGAACATATTTTCATGATGCACCTATGTATTTTAAAGGAACAAAACCCAAAAAATCTTGGAAGGATTTTGGAAGTATTGATGACCTACGAGCGTTACAAGTTTCATCAAATGTTTACATGTTCAATACAGCTTTAAAAATTGCAGGCATAAATTATGTACCTAATGGCTCATTAAATATTACAGCAGCTACATTTGATAAAATGAGATATTATTTTGGACAATTTGGTTTAGGTGTTCCAACAGGTATAGATTTACCAAATGAAGATATTGGACAAATGAGTAAAGAAAATTATCAGCCAGGTTTCTTACTAGATTTAGCTATTGGACAGTATGATACGTATTCACCATTGCAGTTAGCACAATACATTTCTACTATTGCAAATGGGGGATATCGAATGAAACCACAGATTGTGCAAGAAATTCGAGAGCATACAGTGAAAGAAGAAGAGATTGGAAAAGTTGTACAATCCATGGAGCCAGTTGTATTGAACCGTGTAGATATGAAAAAAGAATATATTGATCGAGTACAAGAAGGTTTCAGAAGAGTATTTCAAGAAGGTGATGGAACAGGTGTGCATTATTTCCAAAAAGCTTCTTATAAACCGGCTGGTAAAACAGGAACAGCACAAACAGTTTATGGAGGAGATGATCCTGTTGGTAGAGATGAACAAGGGAAAAGAATCCGTTGTTATAATTTAACTTTAGCAGGATATGCTCCATATGATAACCCGGAAGTCGCATTTTCTGTTGTTGTACCATGGGTATATGATGATAAAGGTGGAATTAATTCAATGATTGGTAGAGACATTTTAGATGCATACTTTGAATTAAAAAAGGATAAAGGGGATAATACCCCTTCTCAAACAAACTAAATAAAGCGAATGAAGATAATAAAAAAATGCCCCCTGCATTAAAACTTAGTAGGCGGCATTTTTTATGAAATTATTAATAAGGAATGGAAGCATATGTTATCTGAAGAACAAGAATATAATCTTAATTTAAAGTTTTTTCTATTTGGTATGTTGATGTTTTTGTTGTTATTTTTCAATTTTGATTTTTATAAAGTAAAAGGAAATTCCATGTACCCCACTGTACAAGATCAAGAATATATATTAGTAAATAGAGCAGCTACAACAATCTGCCCATTATATCATGGGCAGATTGTTGTTATAAAAATACCGAACGATTCCAATTATTACATAAAAAGGATAATTGGTTTGCCCAATGAAACAGTTAAAATGGTTAACGATTCCATTTATATAGATGGGGAGAAACAAGAAGAACCTTATGTTTACAAAGATTTAATTAATAAAACTGAATTTTTCTCCAACTTTAGCGAGAGGAAAGTGCCTTCAGGCAAATTATTTGTAATGGGAGATAATCGTTATAAAAGTATGGATAGTCGAAACGGTCTAGGGTATATAGATAAAACTAGTATAGTAGGAGTGTTAGCTTGCAATTTTGGGCTTTTATAAAAAGTACATGGTGTTCCCAGAAAAAACAGGGGTTTGAATAGTATAAATCTTGGGTGAATAAATGAATACTTGCTAATATACATGAAGACCACAACAATAGCAGCACCCTGTTAATATAGTTAAATTATTATTAATATTGAATTTGAAAATAAAAAGAACTTGTAGGTATCTCTACAAGTTCTTTTTTAGATAATGAAAAAAAGTGAAATAAACTATCTCATAACTTGAATCGGAGCAAACACTCTAACCACGGGTTGATATTATTATATATCAAATCTTAACATATCCACTTTTGATATTTGAAAATTATGCTAATTTAGAAGAGGAGAACAAAGAACGGTCTTAAACCCCTAAAAATTTCAATTAAACATTTTGAACAAAATGTTTTAAATCAATATACATTTCGTAATAAATTATAAGTATAACTAAATAGAGAAGAATATATAGTATATTCTTATAGAAAGATCTATTTTTATATTCGATTCATATTTATTGTTATAATATGAATCGATAGGTATAGATAAATATATTATGTCAATATATTTGTATTGCATATATTTCCACGGTGGATTTTACAAAAAGTTAAAAATTGTATATTTTTTACAAAAATGTGATATAATTTTTGTTGAAGAGCAATCTGTAAGTCCCATTAAAATATGTGGTAAATTTGCATGGGATATGCATTACATATTCGAAAAGAGATAGTGCACTTAATAAAAGTGTTTTTATCTCTTTTTTTGGTTCAGGTGCAAATATCATTTGATAGAGACATAGAACCTACACAGTTTTTTCGATTCTAGATTAGGATGCTTACAAATCACAGTTAGAATCTAATGGTATAAAAGTTATCATACCAAATGATCCTGAAAGAGATGTTGTAAACAAGATTATTTATGAGGAGGATCAATTTGAACAAAAAAATTATAAATTTCTCTGTATATTGCACTTTGAATGTCTTTATGTATCTAATGGCATATTTCTTTGCCATAAAACCTGCTATTATTACAGCAACAACTGTAGACTATAATAGGATGAAATTTTTAACTATACTATTTGTACTTACAGTAATTTCAATCCTATATGGCTTTATAATGAAAAAAATTATTCGTCATAATTCCAAGCTCTCGCATTCAATTACAAATGAAAGCATACTGTTTACGTTTAGCCATATTTTTACTGCTTTTATTTTCTTGGCTATACTGTTCATTTAACTCATATATAATGTGTATTATAAGTGAATTTGGTAAGTTTCAAGACTAATTGCTTATCCCTATTGGTGTTATGTAAACTTATATAAATAGCTTATTTATAACATAAAAAACAGAAAATTCATGATGTAATAGGCCTGATAATATCCATAATTCAGAAAATTAATATTAGGAGTGAATTTATGCAACCACTTGTTGGACAAAAAATAATTAATTATAAAACGATAGACAAGCTGTTTATAATTTTAATTTTACTATCGAGTACTTTAACTTTTAGTATCGGTCAATTTTTATATGTTACACTCTTCTTATTAGGGATTATGTTTATATATAGAAGCATAAGAGATTTTAATTTAAATGTTTCATATATAATTATCGGTCTTGAATTAGTATTAGGTGTATTTTTAACCATATATATGGCAGTTAATTATTTAGTTGCTTAGATGAAAATATAAAAAAGAATACTGCCTTTTAAGGTGGCATTCTTTTTTATATTAATGCGATGTTTTTTGTTTACAGATTTCTTTATTTATAGTGTTTTGAAAGTATATTTTTGTTATTGATTTTGCTAAAAATAGATATAGTCGGATAAGATTAATGAAATCAATATTTTGAATGTACACTAAAATCAACAAGTCGCTTAGCAATACGCTTCAAATAAAGTATTGTAACAAAAACGTACAGTATTATTACGATGCAAATAATCCTTAGCGTGGGTTTTATTTTAGTACGTTGGCCGTACCCCATGCCCATCAACTTAAGATTCTGAAATACCCCAAAACGAAAATTTTGTGCATTATGCTCATTTTTATTGTTTTGAGGTAACCCGTTCTTTTTAGCTTGATAGCGATGTGGTGGTACTTTTTTTATATATTTGCAAGACTTTTGTAACATTTATGAAAGACATTTGAAAGATATATAAACTATGATGATCTTAAATGCCCATCAACTTAAAAATTTTATAACATCGCAAAACAAAAAAATTATGCATTTTCACATAAAGATGTCAATTTTCTCGTTTTGGAGGTATTTGTATTTCTTAGCTTGATAGCGATGTGGTGGTACCCCTACTTAAGGATATTGAATTTACTGTTTATATATATAATAATCATTATACTATTGTATTCAGAAAGGAAAATGAAATGAAAAAAATTATACCTACACTATGTATAGCTGGGATGACTTTAGCTATGTTAGGCGCATTCCCTCATAATAGCTATGCTCATACTGATCAAATTGATTTAACTGAGAATGATCCCATTGTTGCAAAATGGTCTGCAGAGGCTCCCTATCATTCTGATAAAAGTACACATTTATGGATTGCAAAACAAGCTATTGAAATTATGAAGGCAGAGTCTAATGTGGAAACAAATAAGCAGGCTGTAGACTTCTTAAATTTCCCACAATATAAAGATTTATTTTCAAAAGGATTGTATGATGCAGATTATAATTCTGAATTTAACGATGGCGGGTTAGGAATTGGCGGAGTTTTCAAAGGCGGATGGAAGTCACACTTTTATGATCCTGATACTCAGAAAAACTATCGAGGCGAAACAGATCCAACAGCTCTTACACAAGGAAAGAAATACTTTTATGAATCTGGAGAACATTTTCGAAATAAAGACTATGAAAAAGCTTTCTATTATTTAGGAGTAGCCACGCACTACCTTACAGATGCTACACAACCTATGCATGCAGCAAATTTCACTGCAATTGATACAAGAGCTATCAAATATCATAGCCACTTTGAAGACTATGTCACAACTATTCAAGATCAATTTGCAGTCAATACTGGCGGGAATTATAACGATTCTTTCTCTAAACCTGAAGAATGGATCGATTATGTAGCAAAAGTAGCTAAACCTGAAATCCAGAATATCGTTAATGATAATACACTTAAGTATTACAATAGTGGTAAAGCACAATTGTGGCAAGAAATGGTTAAACCAGCTGTACAGCGAAGCTTAACAGCTGCTCAACGCAATACAGCAGGTTTCTTAAATCTTTGGTTTAAAACTTTTACTAAAAATGAGCAGGCTCCAAGTATAGAGAAGGCATTAATCTATGATACAGAAGGAAATATCGTAGAGGAAGGCAAAAACTATTATATCGTACCAAGTGAATCACCTTATCAAGGTTTAACATTTAAATGGTTCGCAGCAAATCGTTACGATTATGTGTTACTTGCAAATGGAAATAACAATGCACAATCTGGCACACCTATAGAATTTGAATTTTACAAAGAAAATGATACAAAATTACACCATGGTGAGAGCGTATATCTTCACATGAAGAGCTCGAGTTATGATCAATATCAATATTTAAATTGGTCTAATTATTCTAGTTGGGTTCACCTTTCTCAAAAATCTGATAGTTTAGCTGATTTCAAAATTCAAATAAACCCGAATAACCCTGCAGAATATAACATTTATACAGATGGTTATCCATTAAATTATGAAAATATAAACGCAGAAAAAAGTTGGATCGTACTAGGAAAAAAAACGCAAAAACCTAGTTCCTGGAAGTTTATACCTTGTAGATAAAATAGGTATATGTCTGTTAACTGAATGAAAGTGATGGTTATCATATTTTCGAATAGAACTTGTATAGAGGTACGGAAATGATTCAGGGAATGAGGCGCCAACCTGGTATTTACTTCCATAAATATTTAAGGAATGCTCTGACATATCTAAATCCTCCTCCCTTTTCCTTGCTACCGATAACGATTACGATAATTATGTAAATGAGCTGTTCATATGGACAGCTCATTTTATTTTTTGCTTAACGTGTTTTTTTCCGAAATGCTGGCGATACCCCATGCCCATCAACTTAAGAAAAGTAAATACCCCCAAAAAGAAAAAATGAGTTGAATTCTCAAAATAACTAATTGTAGAGAAAGAGAATTTTCATTTAGTGTGTACTTCAAAACCTTAGCTTGATGGTGATGGGGTAGCACCACACATCCATCAACTTAAGGTATAT